>JBILGP010000218.1:0-4348 GCA_044350985.1 Polaromonas sp.
GCCTTGTAAGCGCGGCGCCCACCCATGACCATCCGAAATCTGCATCTGCTTTTCTCGCCGCGCAGCGTGGCCCTGATCGGCGCCTCCGACCGATCCGGCAGCCTGGGCGCGGTGCTGCTGCGCAACCTTGTGCAAGGCGGATTTAGCGGACCCATCTGGCCTGTCAACCCGCGCCATCGCACGCTCGAGGGGCTGACGGTTTGGCCCGACCTGGCCAGCTTGCCGCAGCCGCCCGACCTGGCGGTGATCTGCACGCCTGCAGCCAGCGTCGTGAACCTGGTGCGCGAGCTCGGCGCGTTGGGCACCCGCGCGGCCATCGTGATCACCGCCGGCCTCAAGCAGCCCTGGACCGATGACTGTGCGCGCACCATCGAACAAGCGATGCTGGAGGCTGCGCGCCCTTATTTGCTGCGTATTCTTGGGCCCAACTGTCTGGGTGTTTTGGTGCCCGGCGTCGGTCTCAATGCCAGCTTTGCCCCTGCGCAGGCAAGTGCAGGACCGCTGGCCTTTGTCAGTCAGTCAGGGGCGCTGGCCACCGCCACGCTCGATTGGGCCAGCGAGCGCGGCATTGGCTTTTCACACGTCATTTCGCTGGGCGACAGTGCCGATATCGACTTTGGAGATCTGCTCGATTACCTGGCCACCGATGCGCCAACCAGAGCCATCTTGCTTTACATCGAATCGATACGACATGCGCGCAAGTTCATGTCGGCAGCGCGGGCTGCTGCACGCAACAAGCCAGTGATTTTGGTCAAAGCCGGCCGCGCGCAAGCCGGTGCGCGAGCTGCTGCGTCACACACCGGTGCGCTGGCCACCTCTGATGCGGTGTTCGACGCCGCAGTTGAGCGCTCCGGCATGCTCAGAGTCGATACGCTCGAGGCGCTGTTTGATGCGGCGCAAACCTTGTCGCATCTGGGCCAGGGCAGGGCAGGGGATCTTGATGCAATGGCGCGCGGCCGGCTCGCTATCGTCACCAATGGGGGCGGTGCGGGTGTGCTGGCGGCCGACGCTATGGCCGGCGCAGGCGGTGAGCTGGCCGAGCTGCAAGCTCAGACCCTGGCCGCGCTCGATGCCTGCCTGCCGCCCACTTGGTCGCATGGCAACCCAGTGGACATCATCGGCGATGCACCCGTGTCCCGCTACGTGCAGGCGCTGCAGACCGTGCTGGCAGCCGATGAGGTTGACGGTGTGCTGTTCATGCACGCGCCCACCGCCGTGGTGCCCGCGCAAGACATCGCCCAGGCCTGCCTGCCCGTGATGCAGCAAGCCGGCAAGCCCGTGCTCAGTTGCTGGCTCGGCGGGCGCTCTGTGGTGCAAGCTCGGCAGCTGAGTCAACAGGCGGCGGTGGCCAGTCACGACAGCCCCGAACGCGCGGTAGGCGCTTGGCTGCAACTTCGCACCTACGCGCGCCACCAACAGGCCTTGCGACAGCTGGTGCCCGTGCCGGCGTCAATGCCCAAGTCGATGCCAGCGCAAGACCTCGGCAGCGCCCGCGCCCAAGCCACCGCCGTGCTGCAGCAGGCGCGCACCCAGGGCAGGGCGTGGCTGGGCGATGCCGCATCGATGGCCTTGCTGCGCGCCTATGGCATTGCCACAGTTGCCACACGCGCCTGTCAGGGGATCGAGCAAGCGCTGGACGCGGCCCAGGCCATCGGCTATCCCGTGGCCCTCAAGGTGATCTCTTCTCAAGTCGTGCACAAGAGCGACGTGGGCGGGGTGGTACTGAACGTGCGCAACGCCAGGGAACTGCGCCAGTCGGTATCTCGGATGCGCGCAAGCCTTGCGCAAAAGCTACCGCAGGCTCAATTTGAGGGTCTGACGGTACAGGCCATGCATGGGCGCGCCGCCGCCCAGGAATTGATCGTCGGCATGAAGAGCGACCCCCTGTTCGGCCCGGTGCTGCTGCTCGGCGAAGGCGGGGTCGCGGTGGAACTGCGCCAGCGTCACGCGCTGAGCCTGCCGCCGCTCAACGCGCCCCTGGCCCAGCGATGGCTGGACCGTAGCGGTGTGATGCCCTTGCTGGCGGGCTTTCGCGGTCATGCGCCTGCCAACTTGGAGGCGCTCACTGAGGCGCTGCTCAAGGTGTCGCAACTGGCCACCGACCTGAGCGACATCGTCGAGCTCGACCTCAACCCCTTGCTGGTCGATGACAGCGGCGTGATCGCGGTCGACGCCAGGGTCAGGTTGCGTCCACTGGACCAAGCGGCCGTCCCGCCGGCCATCTTGCCCTACCCGGCCGAGCTGGAAGAGCTGTGGGGGCAGGGTGGGCAGACACTGCTGCTTCGGCCCATACGCCCGGAGGACGGCACAGCCCTGCAACAGTTCTACGCCCAGGCCAGCGCCGAGGACCTCAGACTGCGATTTTTTGCGGCGCGGCGCGAAGTGCCTCTGAGCGAGCTGGCGCGCTACAGCCAGATCGACTACGACCGTGAAATGACCTTCGTGGCCCTGCCCACGGCGCCAGGCCAGGCCAAGCGGCTCTTGGGCCAGGTCCGGGCTGTGTGTGATCCCGATCAGGTGCAGGCTGAGTTTGCGATTGAGGTCGCCGGCGATCACCAAGGCCGCGGCCTGGGCAGCGCGCTGCTGCGCAAACTCATCGCTTACCTGCGCCAGCGCGGTGTGAAGGTGCTCACCGGGCTTTGTTTGACCGAGAACCAGGCGATGCTTGAGTTGGCCCGCTCCCTGGGCTTCGCGTTGACCTCAGACACGGCGCAGGGTCAGGTGCAGTTGCGGTTGGCGCTTTAAGGCTGCACAAGCCAGGCGTGGCAAGTTGCAAGGCGGACACGCTGCGGTGGTGCATCGGCAATGCAGCCCGAGACGTGCAACACATCTAGACTGCCGCGTGATTTAACATAATATACATCGTACGAACTTATGTGGATCGCTTGTGGGTCGATGGGTTCTTCCGGGGTTGGCCCGGGCTGCAGTCCCAGGACAATCAGGAGCTACCAGCCAGACTTGGGGCCGCTGCTCTCTGCAGGCCTGGGGCCGGTGCTCTCTGATGGCCTGGCGCCGATAAGCTCGGGCGACCTGGGCTCCATGGATGGCGGCACGAAGACGATGCGCCTGGGCGCCTCCTTGGCAGCCGCTGGCGGTGCAGTCACCGCCACCCGTTGAACCGCCGCAGCCGGCACGGCCGTTGAGCTGCCCCCCGACTCTGGAGGCGCAGCCGGACCCACAGAGATTCGTGAGCCGCCGTCCGTCTGGGGCACCCGAAGCACGGCAGGCCCGGGACCCGGGGCAGCCACTGTCTCAGCTGCAGCCGGTGCCGCTGGCGTCAAGGCTTGCCGCAGCGCGCGCAGTGGCGCTGTGACCCAGTCAGCCACACCCGTCCCCAGCCCGCCACCCAGAGACGGGCTGCTCGGTTGCCGGGCCGCTTCAGCGGCCGATGCCGGGGAATCAGCGGCAGCAGCCGCAGCAGCCGTGGCCACCGTGCGCGCAGCGGGCCGGTTGGCGCTGGTGGGCGGGCCGACTGCCAGCGCAGGCGTGAGCGTGGCCGCACTCGGGCGCCGGGGCGGCAGACTCGCGACTGCCTCTGGACGCGGCGCCAGTGGCGCAAGCAGCCGAGCGGTATCAGCGTTTGCGTGCAATTGAGCCAAATAAAGTGCATCGTGTCCGAGCTGATTCTTCAGCCTGGGCTGTGCTCCGGCATCGAGCAGCAGCTTGACCGCTTGCGCGTTGCCAAAGCCGGCAGCGAGCATCAGAGGGGTGTTGCCGCGCGGCCCGAGGGCGTCGACGTTGATGCCGCGCTCCAGCAGCACTCGCATGGCCTGCACATGGCCGCCGCGTGCTGCGTGATGCAGGGGTGTCAGCCCGCTCTTGGGCAGCTGCACCTTGCGCTCCATGAGTCGGCGCAAAGCCCCTTCATGGCCGCGCACGGCGGCAATAGACAGAGCATCCCAGCCTGCCTTGTTGACCGCATTGACATCGACCGCGTCCAGGGCCAAAAACACTTCAGCCACCTTCAAGGAAGACTCAGACAAGGCCAGGGTCAGGCCGGTGTTGCCTTCGGCGTCCAGGGTGTTGGCGTCAAAGCCACCCAGAACAAGGCGCAGCACGTTGGCCGGCGCATCTTGCCGAATGGCTGCCCAATAGTCCTCGTAGGCACCGGCTCTGGCCACTGAAATTCCATTAAAAACAACGCAAAAAATGGAAGTCTTAAGAATCAACATTAAGTAAAGAGGCTGGTCGGCTCCCCTTCCTGCTGGCCGGCACAAACGCTGCCTCGGTCGATCGGCCCACTGCTGAACCGATCGATAAATCACTTGAAAAAAATCCATAAAATTCTTATAAAACAATATCTTATCGACAAAATCTAAAGCAATTTCAAGTGATCTGAACGATAGTA
>JBILGP010000219.1:0-4335 GCA_044350985.1 Polaromonas sp.
TGCAGCGGGTACGGCTGGGGCGGGCTCAGGCGCTGCGCTTGCCGCGGCTGAGGTCCACGCCGAGTTGCTTGAGCTTGCGGTACAGGTGGGTGCGCTCCAGGCCGGTCTTGTCGGCCACGCGGGTCATGGAGCCGGCTTCGCGGTGCAGGTGAAATTCGAAGTAGGCTTTCTCGAATTCGTCGCGCGCATCGCGCAGCGGCTTTTCGAGCGAAAAGCTCTGCACCGGCTGCGGGCCCACCGGCTCGGCGCGCACCATGGCCGCTTGCGCCACGACCGGCGTGTGGGATGCGAGCGTGACCACGCTGGCCAGCACGCTCGGTGGCGGCCTTTTCGGCGCGCCCCGGCTCAGGCCCTGCTCGACCGCTTGCAGCAGCTTTTGCATGGTGATGGGTTTTTCCAGGAAGGCCATGGCACCGATGCGGGTGGCCTCGACGGCGGTGTCGATGGTGGCGTGGCCACTCATCATGATGACGGGCATGCTCAACTGTCCGGCGGCCGACCACTCTTTGAGCAGCGTCACGCCGTCGGTGTCGGGCATCCAGATATCGAGCAGCACCAGGTCGGGGCGCAGCCGATGGCGCACGGCGCGGGCCTGGGCGGCGTTTTCCGCCAATTCGACCTGATGGCCCTCGTCATTGAGAATTTCCGAGAGCAAGTCGCGGATGCCCAGTTCGTCATCGACCACCAGAATGTTTGCCATGGAGCTGTCCCGTTGATCACCTGTTGTTGCTGCGCGCTGGGCTGACTGGGCTGGCCTTCAGGAGACCGGCTCAGTGGGGAATGATAGCGAGACTTGCGCGCCTTGCAGCACGCCCTCGCTGACCCGGTTGCCGACGTCGATGCGCGCGTGGTGTTCGTCGGCAATTTTCTTGACCATCGCCAGCCCCAGCCCCGTGCCTTTGGCCTTGGTGGTGACATAAGGCTCAAAGGCGCGCTTGAGGATGTGGTCGGGAAAGCCGGTGCCGCGGTCGCGCACGATCAGGCGCACGCGGCGGCTGGCGGCCGCGTATTCGGTTTGCAGCAGCACGTCGGGGCCCCGCTGGCCGGGCGCAAAGCTTTTGCCCTCGTGCGCATCCTGCGCGTTTTGCAGCAGGTTGTGGATCACCTGGCGCAGTTGCTGGGCGTCGCCCCGCACGCTGGGCACCTGGGGGTCGAGCTCGATGCGGATGGGCACGCCGCCGACATCTTGCGGGTACAGCTGCATGACGTCGCTGACCAGGGCGTTGAGGTCGACCGCCTTGAGCTCGGCCGTCGGCAGCCGGCCGAAATCGCGAAACTCGTTGACCAGCCGCTTCATGGCATCGACCTGCTCGACGATGGTCTTGACGGACTTGGCCAGCACCTGCTCCTCGGGCGGCTCGAGCTTGTGGGCGAGCTTGCGCTCCAGGCGCTCGGCCGAAAGCTGAATCGGCGTGAGCGGGTTCTTGATTTCATGGGCCAGGCGGCGCGCCACTTCGCCCCAGGCCTGGGCACGCTGGGCCGACACCACATCGGTGACGTCGTCAAAGACGAGCAGGCAGTCCTCGGTGCCGGGCATGCGGGCGCCGCGCGCAATCAGGGTGACGGTGCTGTCGCTGGCACCGCCGGCGGCGCCGTGCAGGTCGAACGACTGCTGCCAGTGCTCCAGGCCGTGGGCGGCCTGCTCGCGCAGGTAGGACTCGAACTGGGCCTGCACGCCCTCGCCAAAGCCTTCCAGGCCAGGCACCTGGGTGAGCAAGCTGCCCACATGGGCGGCCAGCGGAGCGCGCAAAATGCGCGTGGCCCCCGGATTGCTCGAGACGATGCGCCCCTGCGAATCGAGCACCATCACGCCGGCGGTCAGGTTGTCCAAGATGGTCTGCAGGCTCGCGCGCGCGCTGTCGAGCTCGCTCATGCTGACCTGCGCCGCATTGCGGGCGTCGGCCAGCTGCTCGGTCATGTCGGCAAACGAGCGGGTCAGGCCGCCGAGTTCATCGCGCGTTTGCAGCGCGGCCTTGGGCCGCAGGTCCCCTCGGGCCACCTGGCGCACGCCTTCGGCCAGCAGCAGCAGCGGTTTGGCCAGTTGGGTGCCCAGAATCACCGCCAGCAAGATGGCACCAAAGACGGCCAGGAAAAGGGTCAGCGTGAGCGTGCCGATGTACATGCGGCGCAGGCCGCCGCGGGCCAGGGCGCGCTCCTGGTATTCGCGGTTGGCCTCTTGCACGGCCAGCGCGTTGGCCACCAGATCGGGGGACAGCTCCTCGCTGGCTTGCAGGTAGCGCGAGCTGCCGCCGAGGTCGAGGTTGCTGCTGCTGACCCAGGCCAGCGCCCGCACCCGGGCGCGTGGCACCACACCAGAGGCCGCCGGCGATGCATCGTCGAGCCCGTCGATCTGGGTGATCACCCCCTGGCTGCGTGCCTGGCGCATCTGCTGCGCGCTCGGGCGTTCGGGCTGGGCCAGCACGACGCCGCGGGCGTCGCTGGCGCTGGCCAGCAACTGGCCCGCGCTGCTCCACAGCGCCAGCTCGCGCACGCCCAATTGCTGGCGCAGACGCTCCAGGCCCAGGCCGGAGATGGCCTCAGGCGCCAGGGCCAGTTGATCGGCTTGCAGCTTGGTGCGGTTGCCCAGGTCCAGGGACAGCCGCTCAAGCGTGACGCGTCCGAGCTGCAGGCCAGAGGCCAGGGCGCTTTCGACGCGCACGTCAAACCAGCTCTCGATGGAGCGCGAGACGAACTGGTAGGACACGATGTAGATCATCAGCCCGGGCAGCAGACCGACCACCGCAAAGATGGCCGCCAGCTTGAGCAGCAGACGGCTGCCGAATTTGCCGCGCTTGAGGCGCAGGCCCATGCGCACCAGCGCCCAGACGATGACCAGGGCGAGCAGGCTGGCCACGGTCACATTGAGCACGAACAAGATGGCGTAGTAGCGCTCGTAGAGTTCGCGGTTGCCGGTGGCCTGGGCCAGCATGAACAAGAGCACCAGGCTGAGCGCAGCGACCACCCCCAGGCCGATGCCCAGCGCCCAGCGCCAGGGGCGGGCAGCCAGCAGCGGCGTAGGGCTGCTCACGGCCGGCTGCCTTCGGCGGCGGGCTCGCCCCCGCGACGCACAGGCGGCAGGCGCAGGCTCTGGCGCCGCTCGGCGACGATCTGCCAGTCTTTCTGCCCGGCAATGCCAATCTGAAAAGGCCGGGGCAATTGGCCCGGGTCGAGCCGGAAGCGAAAGTCCATCACATGCGTCGCGCCTGGCTCGATGTCGGCCGTATCGGCGATGCGCCAGCGCGCCAGGCTCTCCAGGGCCGACACTGCTTCGTTGAGGCTGTCAAATTGCTGCACCAGATTGACGCGGGCGCCCTGGGCGCCGGTGTCGACCCCGCCCAGACTCAGGCGCCAGCGCCGCGTCAGAGGCTGGTAGGCCAGGCGCATGCTGCGGCTGGCCTGCACGACGCGCTTGTCGGTCCAGTACCAACGCTCGCGGTAGATCTCGACCTCGGCAACGAAGATGAGGGCGATGCCCTTGAGCAGGGCGTCTTCGACCGGCTGGGGCACCTCGAGCTGCAAGCTCGCGCTCAGGTAGATGCCCTCGTCGGTGCGCTCCAAGCGCAACTGGCTGACCTCGGCCGCGCGCAGCGGCGCGGCCAGCAGGCCCAGGCAAAGCAGCAGCAGCGCAAGAGCGCCACGCAGCGCAGCGGATCGACTTTGCTCAGCCCGGCCCCTTTTGCAGCAGGGCGTAGAAAAAACCATCGTGCTCACCACCCGGATTGTCCGGCATGTACCCGCCCTCGGCGGCGGCATCGGGCAACAAATGGCCGGGCGAGGGCATCAAACGGGCGTCCTTGTGGCGTGCAAGAAACGCCTGCACCTGCGCCTGGCCCTCGGCCTTGAAGACCGAACAGGTGCAGTACAGCAGGCGCCCGCCCGGGCGCACCAGCGGCCACAGCGCATGCAGCAGCCGCCTTTGCTGGCCGGCCAGCGCATCGATGTCTTGCGCACGCCTGAGCCAGCGCACGTCGGGATGGCGGCGCACGATGCCCGAGGCGGTGCACGGCGCATCGAGCAAGATGGCGTCAAAAGCGCGGCCATCCCACCAGCGTGCCGGCTCGGCGGCATCGGCCACTTCGATGCGCGCCTGAAGCTGCAGGCGTGCCAGGTTCTCGCCGATGCGCTCGGCCCGCACGGCGTCGGCATCCAGGGCCAGCACGTCAGCCTGTGCCAGCTCGAGCAGATGGGCCGTCTTGCCGCCTGGCGCGGCGCAGGCGTCGAGCAGACGCAAGCGCTGGCCGTCGGCCGGCTCCAGACCATCGAGCAGCAGGGGCGCGGCCAACTGCGCCGCCGCGTCCTGCACCGAAAACCAGCCCTGCGCATACCCGGGCAGGC
>JBILGP010000220.1:0-4328 GCA_044350985.1 Polaromonas sp.
GACCGCGCGACGCCAACTTCCAGTACCTGGCCGGCATGGCCTGCCTGAGCCGCCAGCTTTGGGGCAAGGCGCAGCAACTGTTGTCGCATGCGGTGCTGCATCTGGGTGACACCGGCCTCAAGCGCCGCGCCTGGCGCGCCCTGGCGCAACTGGCCGAGCAGCGTGGCGACGCGGCTGCGGCCCAGCAGGCCTACAAAAAGCTGGCGCAAGCCTGAGCACTCTGACCGTCGGACGCGCAGGCTGAGCGCAACCGGCGATTGGCGCCAGGTGGTCAAGTCATCGCGAGGCCGCTCCTCCAATTCGTCATTGCGAGTCGCGCAGCGATGTGGCAATCCATGCCGTTGTGCAGCGGCGAATGGATCGCTTCGTTCCTCGCGATGACGCCTTGGGTTGCGATGACGGGGTGGGTTGCGATGACCGCGTGGGGTGCGATGACGGGGTGGGTGTGATCATGGCCCCGTGTCGTCATTGCGAGTCGCGCAGCGACGTGGCAATCCATGGCGTTGTGCGACGGCCCATGGATCGCTTCGTTCCTCGCGATGACGCCGTGGGTTGCGATGACGGTGCGCAGCTGCGATGACGGGGCTCAGCCCCAATGACAGCGCGGCTCGCGAACGCGGCCCGTCATCGCCAGAGCGCTGCTGGTCAAGGCTGGTTCTGGGGGGCCTCGAAGGGCAGCGGCATGCTGCGCAGATCGCGGCGGGTTTCCACCAGGATCAGCGGGCCCTCGTCAAGCTGCACCGCCGGCGGCCGCTCGCGTGGCACGTGGATCGGCTTGGGTTCAGCGGCGATGGCCGCTCGGACCTGGCTGACTTTTTCAGCGTCCGAGTGCACCCACTGCAGGCCCGAGGCCTGTGCCACTTCCATCAGGTCCTGCAGCGGCAACTGATAGGCACCAATGGCGGGCATCGCTGGGCGCAGCGCATCTGCCGCACGGGGGCTGTGGTGGGGCGCTGGGCTGTCTGCCGTAACGGCGGGCGTTGCCACGGGCGCCGGCGCCTGCGCGGCCGCGGGTGCAGCGGGCGCAGCGTCGGCCGTGTCGGTTGCATCGTTCAGGTCGCGTCGATCCTGTGAAGGCGCAGCGCCCTCGCTGGATTCGGCTGCTGTCTCGGCGCGGTCGCCGCGGCGGTCACGCCCGTAGCGGTCGCGGCTGCGGCGCTCGCGCTGGGGCCTGTCCTCGCTGCTCTCGGAAGGGGTGGAGGTCGATTCGGTGGCGGCCGCCTCAGGGCTTGCAGCGGCTGCGCCATCGTCGGGCGCGTTGCTGCGCTCGCCACGGTTGCGTCGACCGCCGCGCTCACCGCGCTCGCGGCGCACATCCTCGCCTGCCTCGGTGGCGCCTGCCGGCTGGCCCGCAGCCTGCATGGCCGCCAGATTGGCTGCAGCGAGCTCCTCCTGGCTGACCTCGCCGGCGCTCTGACCAGGGCGTTCGCTGCGCTCTGTGCGCTCGCCTCGCTCGCTACGCTCTCCGCGTTCGCGCCGGTTGCGGCCGCCTTCTCGGCCTTCACGAGGCTCGCGCCCTTCACGCGGCTCACGCCCTTCACGCGGTTCCCGTGGTTCCCGCGGTTCACGTGCCTCAGCAGCCGGGGCGCCTTCACCCCGTCCCGTCTCGCCCGAGCGCTCGGCTTCTGGACGCGGCCCGCGCCGCCGGCTGTCACGCTCTTCACGACCTTCACGGCCTTCACGGCCTTCACGTTCTTGCGCGCCTTGGCGCTTGTCCTCGGCGCCTGCGCTGCGGCCGTCACGTTCGCCGCCCCGGCCTCTGCCGCCGCGGCGGCTGCCGCGATCACCGCGATCGCCCCGCTCGGTTCTTGTTTCCGGTTTGGCGGGGCTCTCGGCTGCTGCGCTCGGTTGCGCGGCTGCACTGCTGGGAGCCGGAGCGGGGGCGGGAGAGCCGCCGAAGAGGCCCTTGAGCCAGGAGACAAAGCCTTTTTCTGCCACCGGGGCGGCTTGGGCCACGGGCGCTGGTGCAGGGGCTGGTGCAGCCGGCCGTACTGCCGCTGGCTTGGGCGCCTCGGCAACGATAGGCGCCGGCATGTCGGGCAGCACGCCCTTGATCACGGGCTCTTGCTTGTTGTGTTTTTCCTGGTTGCGCCGGGTGACGGTCGTTGGATCTTCGAACTCCTCGGCCATCTTGTAGCTCGCTGCGATATTTTCCAGGCGCGCGTCGTCGTGCTTGAGTCGCTCGAGCTTGTAGTTGGGCGTCTCCAGCGTCTTGTTGGGCACGAGCAGCACCGAGATGCGCTGCTTCATTTCGATCTTGGCAATCTCGCTGCGCTTCTCATTGAGCAAGAACGAAGCCACCTCCACCGGCACCTGGCAGTGCACGGCGGCGGTGTTGTCCTTCATCGAGTCTTCCTGGATGATGCGCAGGATCTGCAGCGCCGAGCTTTCGGTGTCGCGGATGTGGCCGGCGCCGCCGCAGCGCGGGCAGGGGATGGACGCACCTTCTGAGAGGGCCGGGCGAAGCCGCTGGCGGCTCATCTCGAGCAGGCCGAACTTGCTGATTGAGCCGAACTGCACACGCGCGCGGTCCTGGCGCAGCGCATCGCGCAGGCGGTTTTCCACTTCCCGCCGGTTCTTGCTTTCTTCCATGTCGATGAAATCGATCACGATCAGACCGCCGAGGTCGCGCAGGCGCATCTGGCGAGCCACTTCGTCGGCGGCCTCCAGGTTGGTCCGGGTGGCCGTTTCTTCAATATCGCCACCTTTGATGGCACGCGCCGAGTTGACGTCCACCGAGACCAGCGCCTCGGTGTGGTCGATCACGATGGCGCCGCCCGAGGGCAGGTTGACCGTGCGGGCGTAGGCCGATTCGATCTGGTGCTCGATCTGAAAGCGCGAGAACAGCGGCGTGTCGTCGCGGTAGCGCTTGACCCGGTGATCGTGCTCGGGCATCACATGCCCCATGAACTGCTTGGCCTGGTCGTAGATGTCGTCGGTGTCGATCAGGATGTCACCGATGTCGCTGTTGAAGTAATCGCGGATCGCGCGGATCACCAGGCTCGACTCCTGGTAGATCAGGAAGGCGCCTTTGCCGGCCTTGCCGGCGCCGTCGATCGCATTCCAGAGCTTGAGCAGGTAATTGAGGTCCCACTGCAGCTCGGGCGCGCTGCGGCCGATACCGGCGGTGCGGGCAATGATGGACATGCCGCCCGGGTATTCGAGCTGGTCCATGGCCTCCTTGAGTTCGGCCCTGTCGTCGCCTTCGATGCGTCGGCTGACGCCGCCACCGCGCGGGTTGTTGGGCATCAGCACCACGTAGCGGCCGGCCAGCGAAATAAAGGTGGTCAGGGCCGCGCCCTTGTTGCCCCGCTCTTCCTTTTCAACCTGTACCGTCAGCTCCTGGCCTTCCCGGATCACGTCGTTGATGCGCGCCTGGCTGACCGAGACGCCGGGCGCAAAGTATTGTTTAGAAATTTCCTTGAAGGGCAGAAAGCCGTGGCGGTCTTCGCCGTAGTCGACAAAGCAGGCTTCTAGCGAGGGCTCGACACGGGTGACGACGGCCTTGTAAATGTTGCCCTTGCGCTGCTCGCGCCCCTCGATCTCGATCTCGTAATCGAGCAGTTTTTGTCCGTCGACGATGGCCAGGCGGCGCTCTTCAGCCTGCGTGGCATTGATCAGCATCCGTTTCATTGCAAATTTCCTCTCGTGCACCAACACATGCCCAATATGGGCTGGGATGCCCAAAGCAGGCGCGCTGCGAACGAGGGAACTGCCGGAGAGCCGGCGTCAGCCCGGGCCAACCCTGAAGGTCAGCCTGGTCGACGTGGCGTGGGCGCGTGGATGAGGCGAGCTTGGGTCCAAGGCCGGCGCACTGCGCCTGCCTCAACCGGAGTGCGGGGGATGACGGGAAGGGCTGTCGAGCCTGTCCATGGCGGCATCGCGCGCCACAGGCCCATCGTCAGCAGTCCCAGGAAAAATGTCATCGAAAGCAGTCCGGCTCAAGACCTGGATTCACCTGAATCCGCCGGCAGCCCCCCGTCAATTGAGGTCTGCTGCCAGCTGGGGTATTCCTTGTGTGTTCGTATCGCGTCGACTCGACCGCACCGTCGTGGCGAGTGGGGGCGTCTGAGCCAGGTCCCTCGGTGGCGACGGTCGGCGGGCACCGACCTTCTGGCAAAGTCCGTCCCGGATTGTTTTGCTTGGTCTAAACTGCCAGACAAATCAACCACTTACGGCACACCGCCAGTGAAACACATTATAGGGGCAAGACCTGTTCGGGCCAACCCGCCGGGTCTGCAGGGCCTGGCAGCGCCAGCCGATGGCCCGCAGGCGCCAGTTCCACAGGCCCGCTGGGTGACTGTGCAGGACGATGGCGAGGGTCAGCG
>JBILGP010000221.1:0-4313 GCA_044350985.1 Polaromonas sp.
ACATGAATCGTTTTGATGTTGGTGTCGTCGTGTCCAACGACTCGGACCTTCTAGGGCCTATCAAGATTGTCCGAAACGAGCTGGGCAAGAAGGTGGGTATTCTGAACCCGCACAAGAACCCCAGCCGGGCGATCCTCCCCCACATTGATTTCATCAAGCAAATCCGCTCGGGAGCCTTGGGTGCGTCGCAGTTTCCGGCAACCATGCAAGACGCGACGGGACACTTTACGAAGCCCGTGGGTTGGTGACCGCTCATTCGGGTCACCGTCAAAATCGGTCACGTTCAGACCGAAATCACCGGTCACGTTGCTCCGGAATATCCATTAGTCAAATCGACGGTGGCGCCAGGGTCCATCATGATGTATCATGAAACATCATGAACCATCATGATAGAGGTACCATGACCACTGCTGTGCGTGAAAAGTTTTCCTCCCAGGCCGCGCCCGATGTGTTGGCGGCATTGCGCCGCATCGCAGAAAGCCAGGGGCGCCAGTTCCAGGCCGTGCTCGATGATGCCCTGCGCGATTACATCGACCGGCAACAGAAGGAGCGGCCCCGTCGCCACGTGATGAACGCGTTCGCATCCAGTCTGGATGAGTTCGACAGCCTCTACCGCGACTTGGCCAAGTAAGTCGTGCCTCGCGACCACTTGACCGTAGCCGATGTGTTGGGCATGCACAGCGTGCTGATGCAGCGGTATGGCGGTGCGCCGGGCGTGCGCGATCCCGGGGCACTCGAGGTTGCTCTTTTCCGGCCTCAGACAGGCTATTACGAAGACATCGTGGCTGAGGCTGCTGCTTTGATGGAAAGCCTTGCGATCAACCATCCTTTCGTAGATGGAAACAAACGCATCGCCTTTGCCGCTACCGACGTGTTCCTGCGTATCAACGGCTGGCAATTGAAGCGAGCGCCGATGCAGATATACCCCGAGATGATGCAGATGTTCGAGTCGGACACGATTGATATCGCCCATCTCGATCCCTGGTTACGGTCATTCGCCATCCCTGCAGAGTGAGGCAATGGCCGCCGTTGTCGTCAACGCCCGTGACTGCCCCCTTGGCCTGTCATCGCAAGGAGCGGTAATCCTCCCGTTTTCCTATTGCCAATCCGAAGGGCTTGGGTCTTGATCTTGGTGTTTAGCTCCTGGCGGGATACTCCGTTCAACCAGAACCACGTCAAGCAACTGCGTCAGATCCTGTTGCGTCACAGCCAAAGGGGCTCGCGGCACCGTGGGCAGTACAAGACCCATTCGAACAGCGTGGTCCAACTGAACAAAGAGGCGTATTACCTGGCCGTGCGGCAGACGCAAGGGTCAATCCGAACAGATGCGCCCGATTGGCAACCGTGGCTGGTTTTCTTTTTGCGGTCGCTGTCCGAGCAGGTGCGGCGGTTAGAAAAGAAGGTAGAGCGCGAGAAGACCGTACTGGCTGCCTTGCCCGAGCTGTTACTGCAGATCGTCGAATTAGCCCGCGAACACGGACGCGTCACGATGGGCGATGCGATCAAATTGACGGGTGTCAGCCGAAACACGCTGAAGCAACATTTTAGAAGGCGCTGTGGGCCTCACGCTCAGTCCGAAAAGCTCATAATCCGATCGTTTTGTTTGAGTGAACTTGAAGCGGCCATCGGAGTCGCGGCAGCACGGCGTTGGCGGTGCTGGTCGAGATTTTGTAGGCAACGAGCTGGATGAACCTTCAAACCCACAAAGCATGATCAACGTCACTCCCGTCATTCTTTGCGGCGGATCGGGCACCCGTTTGTGGCCGCTGTCGCGCACTGGTTTTCCCAAGCAGTTTCTTTGCCTCACGGGCAAGGACAGTCTTTTTCAGCAGGCGGCGCAGCGGCTATCACAGTTGGGCAATGCAGGCATAGGAGTGGCCGCGCCGCTGATCGTGACGGGTGAGGAGCATCGTTTCTTGGCTGCGGAGCAGTTGCGCGAGGCCGGTGTTGAGCTGGGCGCGGCCCTGCTGGAGCCTGTGGGTCGCAACACCGCTCCGGCCTTGACTTTGGCCGCGTTGGCTGCAGTGCAAAACGGCCAAGACCCGGTGTTGGTCGTCACCCCAGCCGACCAAACCGTTGCCAACCCTGTTGCGTTCACGGCCGCAATGCAGCAGGCCATCACCGAGGCTGCTGGCGGCAGCATCGTGATTTTGGGCATCGAGCCCGATCGCCCCGAAACCGGCTATGGCTACATTCAGGTTGCCCGTCGGCCCGAGGGCCTCAGCGACCTGGCAATTGGGTGTCATGACGTCGTGCGCTTCGTCGAAAAACCCAAACTATCCCTTGCGCAGCAGTACCTCAGCGAAGGCGGCTACTTCTGGAACGCCGGCATGTTTGTGCTTAAGGCTTCGGTGTGGCTTGAGTCGCTCAAGCTATTGCGTCCCGACATGGCCAGCGCCACCGCGGCCGCATGGGCTGCTCGGACGCAGGACAACGCCTTTGTGCGGCCAGACAAAGACCTCTTCCTCCGCATTCCGAGCGAGTCTGTCGATTACGCCGTCATGGAGCCCTTGACCGGCGGCTCTTCGCCCCTGACCCCTCGGCACAGCGTCAAGATGGTTGCGCTCGATGCGGGCTGGAGTGACCTGGGGGCCTGGGATGCCGTCTGGAATGTGCTGGCCAAAGACGAAGACGGCAACGCTCACCTTGGCGATGTGCTGACCACTGGCAGCCGCAACACACTGGTGCACGCGACGAGTCGCCTGGTGAGTTTGGTCGGTGTTGAAAACCTCATCGTCGTCGAAACGGCTGACGCCGTGCTGGTTGCCGACAGGAGCTGCAGCCAAGACGTGAAACACATCGTCGCGCAACTACAAGGCGGCCAGCGCGATGAGCACACCTTGCATCGCAAGGTGCATCGCCCCTGGGGCTGGTACGACAGCATCGACGAAGGCGGTCGATTCAAGGTCAAGCGCATTCAGGTCAAACCGGGTGCCAGCCTCAGTTTGCAAATGCATCACCACCGGGCCGAGCACTGGGTCGTGGTCAGGGGCACGGCTGAAATCACCAACGGCGACAAAGTCCATTTGCTCACTGAAAACCAGTCCACCTACATCCCGCTGGGCCAGGTGCACCGACTGGCCAATCCGGGCACGATCCCGCTTGAAATCATTGAGGTTCAATCTGGTAGCTACCTGGGCGAGGACGACATCGTCCGCTTTGAAGACCATTACGGCAGAATGAAGGGATGAGCCGTCCCCCAAAAATCTATGTGGCAGGCCATCGCGGCATGGTCGGCTCGACCATTGTGCGGCGGCTGCAATCAGTCGATGGGCACGTCGCTGGCGCCCCTGGCAATGAGGAATCGCCACCCCTTGCGCAAGCCGCCGGTAATGCGAGCCAAGCCGAGCAATCCGCTCCTCAAATCATTACCCGAACCCACGCCGAGTTAGACCTGACCCACCAGGCGGCGGTGCAAGCTTTTTTTGTGGCAGAACAGCCCGATCAGGTTTACCTGGCCGCAGCCAAGGTGGGTGGCATTCATGCCAACAACACCTACCCGGCCGAGTTCATCTACCAAAACCTGATGATGCAAGCCAACATCATCGATGCCGCCTTTCAAAACGGCGTCAAAAAGCTGCTCTTCCTGGGCTCGAGCTGCATCTACCCCAAGCTGGCTGCGCAGCCCATGCGCGAGGATGCCTTGCTCACCGGAACGCTGGAGCCCACCAACGAGCCCTACGCCATCGCAAAAATTGCCGGCATCAAGCTGTGTGAAAGCTACAACCGCCAATATGGTGCCAGCCATGGTGTGGATTACCGCAGTGTCATGCCGACCAATCTTTATGGCCCGGGTGACAACTACCACCCTGAAAATTCCCACGTCATTCCGGCGCTGATCCGCCGCTTCCACGAGGCCAAGGTTCACCAGGCCCCAAGCGTGATTATCTGGGGCACCGGCGCGCCCAGGTGCGAGTTTCTCTACGTCGATGACATGGCTGCGGCCTGCGTCCATGTCATGAACCTGGCGAAAGCCCGCTACGACCAGCACACCCAACCCATGCTCAGCCACATCAACGTGGGCTGTGGACAAGACCTCACGATTGCCCAGGTCGCTCAAGCGATCGGCCAGACGGTCGGCTATCAAGGCGTCATCAGTTTCGATGCCGCTCGGCCCGATGGCGCGCCGCGCAAGCTGATGGACAGCGCCCGTATCCACAGCCTGGGCTGGCAGCCCACGGTTGAACTGCAGCAAGGCCTGGCACTTGCGTATCAAAATTTTCTGCAACGTCACTGCGAGCCAAGCGTGGCAGCCTAAAAAGTCTCAAAAAAATGACCCAACCCAAAGTTGCTCTTGTCACCGGCATCACGGG
>JBILGP010000222.1:0-4303 GCA_044350985.1 Polaromonas sp.
CCAGCCATTCATCGAGTTGCGAGACTGGACGTGCATTGAGCGAGGGCATGGAGCCGACCACGCCGGCGATGCACTGCGCAATCACCAGCTTGGGGTTGCTCACAATGAACAGGGGCGAGCCGATGATGGGCAGCGGCAAATGGGCCAGGGCGCCGGGCAGTTGCGACATGGGGATCTCCTTGATGGTGAGGTGGTGGCGAGCACCCGGCCCGCCCTGGACGTCAGAGGGTCTCAGAAGGCCTCAGAAGGCCTCGAGAGCCATGTCGGTCACGCTGTCGGCGCCTTCGACGATGGCATCGCGCTGGCCCGGGGCCTTGCTCAAGATGTGATCGGCGTAAAAGCGCGCGGTCGTGATCTTGGCTTGCAAAAAGGGCGTGCCCCACTGCTCACCCTCCCCGCTGGCAAGCAACTCCTGCGCCGCCAGCAGCGCGCGCGCCATCTGCCAGCCGGCCATCAGATTGCCTGCGAGCATGAGGTAGGGAACGCTGCCAGCGAACACCGCATTGGGCGAGCTCTTGCTGCCAGCGCAGACAAAACCGACCACATCAAGAAAAGCCTGGCGCGCCGCAGCCAGACGGCGGGCGACGGCCTGTGCGTGGGCATCGCCGGCCAGCAGCTGCGCCTCGGTGGCTTGAATCTGCGCGGCCAACGCTTGGGCGGTGCGGCCGCCATCGCGCGCGGTCTTGCGGCCCACCAGGTCGTTGGCCTGGATCGCGGTCGTGCCCTCGTAGATGGTCAGGATCTTGGCATCGCGGTAGTACTGCGCAGCGCCAGTTTCCTCGATAAAGCCCATGCCGCCGTGCACCTGCACGCCCAAACTGGCGACATCGATGCTCATCTCGGTGCTGTAGCCCTTGACCAGCGGCACCATGAATTCGTAGAAGGCCTGGTTGTCCTGGCGCACCTGGGCATCGGGGTGGTGATGCGCGGCGTCGTAAGCGGCCGCGGCCACCGTGGCCATGGCGCGGCAACCTTCGGTATAGGCGCGCATGGTCATGAGCATGCGGCGCACATCCGGGTGGTGAATGATCGGGCCGGCCTTGGGCAGGCTGCCGTCGACCGGGCGGCTTTGCACGCGGTCGCGGGCGTATTGCACCGCCTTTTGGTAGGCACGCTCGGCAATCGAGATGCCCTGCACACCGACCGCGTAGCGCGCCGCGTTCATCATGATGAACATGTATTCGAGGCCGCGGTTTTCTTCGCCGACCAGGTAGCCTACAGCGCCGGCTCCGGCGCTGTCTGCAATACTCGCCGCCGTGCCATCGCCATACTGCAGCACGGCCGTCGGGCTGGCCTTGATGCCCATCTTGTGCTCGATGCTCACGCAGTGCACATCGTTGCGCGCGCCGAGGCTGCCGTCTGCATTGACCAGAAACTTGGGGCAAACAAACAGGCTGATGCCCTTGACGCCCTCGGGCGCGCCTTGCACACGGGCGAGCACCAGATGGATGATGTTCTCGGCCATGTCGTGCTCACCGTAGGTGATGTAGATCTTGGTGCCAAAGATCTTGTAGCTGCCATCGGGCTGCGGCTCGGCGCGGGTGCGCACCGCTGCCAGATCGGAGCCGGCCTGAGGCTCGGTCAGGTTCATGGTGCCGGTCCATTGACCGGAGATGAGCTTTCCCAGGTACTTGGCCTTCATGTCGTCGGAGCCGGCCGTCAGCAGCGCCTCGATGGCGCCGTCGGTGAGCATGGGGCACAGCGCAAAGCTCATATTGGCCGAGTTCAAAATCTCGCCGCAGGCTGCGCCAATCACCTTGGGCAGACCCTGGCCGCCATAGCCGGCCGGATGCTGCAGACTTTGCCAGCCGCCTTGCGTGAACTGCGCATAGGCCTGCTTGAAGCCCGGCGTGGTGCTCACGCCGCTGCCGTTGTGAAACGACGGGTTCTTGTCACCCTCCCAATTGAGCGGCGCCACCACGTCCTGGTTGAATTTGGCGCACTCTTCAAGCACCGCCTGCGCGGTGTCGTAGCCAGCATCTTCAAACCCGGGAATCTTGCTGATCTCGTCGATGCCGGCCAGGTGCCGGATGGAAAACAACATGTCCTTGACGGGGGCGGTGTAGCTCATGGTCAGGTCCTTTGGTGGATCGGGTCGGGGGTGTTGCGGTCGAATTCAAACCATCAGGCGGGTAAAAAAAAGGCATCCCACGGATGCCTTCTGGCTCGAGCAGCGCGCTCAGAGCTTGGCCACCAGCTCGGGCACGGCGGCAAACAAGTCGGCCTCCAGGCCGTAGTCGGCGACGCTGAAGATCGGCGCTTCGGCGTCCTTGTTGATCGCCACAATGACCTTCGAGTCCTTCATGCCCGCCAGGTGCTGGATCGCGCCGGAGATGCCGGCGGCCACGTAGAGCTGCGGCGCCACGATCTTGCCCGTCTGCCCCACCTGCCAGTCGTTGGGTGCGTAGCCCGCATCGACCGCCGCGCGGCTGGCGCCCATGGCCGCGCCGAGCTTGTCGGCCAAGGGCGTCATGACCTCGTTGAACTTCTCGGCGCTGCCCAGCGCCCGGCCGCCCGAGACAATGATCTTGGCCGCTGTCAGCTCGGGCCGGTCGCTCTTGGCGATCTCGCTGCCCACATAGCGGCTCTTGCCGCCGCCATCGGCCGCAGCGGCGCTCTCGATCGCGGCCGCGCCGCCTTGCGCTGCGGCCGGATCAAAGCCGGTGGTGCGCACCGTGATCACCTTGACCGCGTCCAGGCTTTGCACCGTGGCAATCGCGTTGCCAGCGTAGATCGGGCGCTCGAAGGTGTCGGCACTGATGACCTGGGTGATGTCAGAAATCTGGGCCACATCCAGGCTGGCGGCCACGCGCGGGGCCACGTTCTTGCCCGAGGCGGTGGCCGCAAACAGAATGTGGCTGTAGGCCGGCGCAATGGCCAGCACCTGCGCTGCCACGTTCTCGGCCAGACCATGGGCCAGGCCCGCGCCGTCGGCATGGATGACTTTGGAGACGCCGGCAATTTGCGCGGCCGCCTGGGCCGCGGCAGCGGCGTTGTGACCGGCCACCAGCACATGCACGTCGCCGCCGCACTGGGCGGCAGCAGTCACGGTGTTGAGCGTGGCCGGCTTGAGGCTGGCGTTGTCGTGTTCAGCGATGACGAGAGATGCCATGAAAAATGCTCCTTTGTGTTCTCGACTCCCTCCCCTTGAGGGGGAGGGTTGGGGCGGGGGCAAGCGGTGGTGGAAGGCTTTGAACACCCACCGAGGCTCGCGTGCCCCCATCCCAGCCTTCCCCCAGAGGGGGAAGGGGCTTAGCCAATGACCTTGGCTTCGTTCTTGAGTTTGTCCACCAGCGCGGCCACATCGGCCACCTTGACGCCGGCGCCGCGCTTGGGCGGCTCGCTGACCTTGAGCGTCTTGATGCGCGGCTTGGCGTCCACGCCCAGGTCCTCGGGCTTGAAGGTGTCGAGCTGCTTTTTCTTGGCCTTCATGATGTTGGGCAGCGTCACATAACGCGGCTCATTGAGGCGCAGGTCGGTGGTGACGATGGCCGGCAGCGTCAGCGCCAGCGTCTCGATGCCGCCGTCGACCTCGCGGCTGACCGTGGCTTGTCCGTCCGCAATTTCCACCTTGGAGGCAAAAGTCGCCTGCGGCCAGCCCAGCAAGGCCGCCAGCATCTGGCCGGTCTGATTGCAGTCGTCGTCAATGGCCTGCTTGCCCAGGATCACCAGGCCCGGCTGCTCCTTGTCGACCAGCGCCTTGAGCAGCTTGGCCACCGCCAGCGGCTGCAGCTCCTCGGCCGTCTCAACCAAAATGCCGCGGTCGGCGCCGATGGCCATGGCCGTGCGCAGCGTCTCCTGGCACTGGGTCACGCCGCACGACACCGCAATGACCTCACTGGCCGCGCCCTTTTCTTTGAGCCGCGTGGCCTCTTCCACCGCGATCTCGTCGAACGGGTTCATGCTCATCTTGACATTGGCGATGTCCACGCCGCTGCCGTCGGACTTGACGCGCACCTTGACGTTGTAGTCCACCACGCGCTTGACCGGAACCATTACCTTCATGGGGTCTCCAGAAATAGTTAAAACAGCTTGCAGGCCACCGAACTCAAGGCACGGGGGCAAATTGACGTAACGTCAAGTCTCTGATTCTATGCCGCGATGCAGCAAAGGGGAGCCGCCGGGAGGCATGCACCCGACTTGGGCCGCACGAGACAAGACAAACAGGCGACAAAAAGCACGGTCGTTCTTTTTTGGGAATCATAGAAACTTCGGGGGCGTCCGTCAAGACCCGTGCCCTATTGGCCCTGCGAGCCGGTCGGCCCGACCGATGCCCCAACGCACGGCGGGCAGCGCAAGGCAA
>JBILGP010000223.1:0-4292 GCA_044350985.1 Polaromonas sp.
GGCTGCAGCCGCCGGTACACGTCCACCAGGCCGCCGCCCAAAGCCACCCCGGGTCGGGCCTTGCCGGCGTTGAGCGCATCGGCCGCCTCATTGGCCACCTGCGCATCGTGGCGCAAGAGCTCGCTCATCCAGGCGCGCTCCTCGGGCAAAAAGCCTGAGTTCTTGAGGTTGCCCTTCCAGTTCTTCAAATCGATCTCCTGGTGCGCGATGTTGACGTCGCCGCACAAGATGAACTCGCGCTGGGCCTTGAGCCCGAGCAGATGCGGATAGAACTCAGCCAGGAAGCGAAACTTGGCCTCCTGCCGCTCCGGGCCGGAGGAGCCACTGGGAAAGTAGCAGCTGATGATCGACAGCTTGGGCAAGTGCTTGCGCGCCGGCGAGTCAAAGCGCAGCTCGAGGTAGCGGCCCTCGGCGTCGAACTCGCCTGAGCCAAAGCCCACGATCACCTCACTGGGCGCATGGCGCGTGTAGATGCCCACGCCCGAGTAGCCCTTTTTCTCGGCATAGTGAAAGTGGCCTTGCAGCCCCGCCAGCTGCTCGAACTTGCCCGCCACATCGGGGGCCTGGGCCTTGAGTTCTTGCACACACATACAATCCAGACGCGATTTTTCGAGCCAGGCGGGCAGCCCTTTGCTCGTCGCCGAGCGGATGCCGTTGAGGTTGAGGCTGGTGAGTTTGAACAAGGAAGGCAGGTCCTATGAAAAATGCGCTCGCGCACGATGCGCTGGCTCAGGAGTTTGTGCAATTTTCGCTCGATTGCGGCGTGCTCAAGTTCGGTCAGTTCAAGACCAAGGCCGGCCGCATGAGCCCCTACTTCTTCAACGCGGGACTGTTCGACGACGGTGCCAAACTCGGCCGGCTGGCGGCTTTCTACGCCCAGCGCCTGATGCAAAGCGGCCTTGAGTTTGACATGATTTTCGGGCCGGCCTACAAGGGCATTCCTCTGGGTGCAGCCGTGGCCATCGAGCTGGCCCGGCTGGGCAAGACCGTGCCGTTTGCCTACAACCGCAAGGAAGCCAAGGACCACGGCGAAGGCGGCACCCTGGTGGGCGCGCCGCTCAAGGGCCGGGTGCTGATCGTCGACGACGTGATGAGTGCGGGCACCGCCGCGCGCGAATCGATCGCGCTGATTCAGGCCGCCGGCGCCACCGCGCACGGCGTGGCCATTGCGCTCGATCGCCAGGAAATGGCCACCGAGGCGCAAAGCGACGGCTCGGTGCGTGATGTGCCCCACAGCGCGGTGCAGTACGTGCAAAACGTGCTGGGCTTGCAGGTGTGCGCCATCGCCCGGCTGGAGGACCTGCTGGCCTACCTGGCCGCCCAAGGCGGGCTGGGCGAAGCGGCTGTGCACCTGCCACAAGTGCAGGCCTACCGCGACCGCTACGGCGTTTGAGCCTCAGGCGGCTCCGGCCAGGAAGTCGGTCTTGCCCAGCGCCACGCCGTTGTGGCGCAAGATGGCGTAGGCCGTGGTGATGTGAAAAAACAGATTGGGCAAGGCCCAAGTCTTCACATAGTCTTCAGCGCTCATGGTCCGGCTGCCGGTCTTGCCCACCGGGAAGCTCACTTCCTTGGCCTCCAGGCCGTCGAGCGCGTCCGCCGGCACGGTCTTGAGCCAGGCCAGCGTGTTGTCGACGCGGGTGATCAGCTCGGCCAGCGTGTTTTCGGTGTTTTCGTACTTGGGGGCATCGAGTCCGGTGATGCGCGCTGCGCACAGCTTGGCTGCATCACAGGCAATGCAGATCTGGGTCTTAAAGGGCAGCATGTCGGGCGAGAGCCGGTACTGCACCAGCGCCTGCTCGTCATAGCCGCGCGCGGCCACATCGGCCTGCGCCTTGCTCAGGATGTGGCGCAAATTGCCCAGGAACTTGGCAAAAACAGGCAGGCTGGCGGTGGACAGAGAAATGGACATGGAGAAGGCCTTTCGGGGGAGGTGCAAAACAAAGCTGGCCGGAGTATGCCTGAGGCCCGCGCTGCAATTGACCTGGCTCGGGGCCTGGCTCGGGGCCTGACTCGGGGCCTGAGACGAAGGCGGGCCTCAGGGGTAAAACAGTTGTCCGGCGTTGACCGGCAATTCGATCCCGGTGATGTAGTTGGCGCGGTCCGAGCACAGAAAAACCACCGGGCCGGCCACATCTTGCGGCGAGCCCAAGCGGCGCGCCGGCGACCTGCCCCCCACCAGCCGTACCAGCATAAAGTTCGTGAATCCCGTCAACCAGGGGAATGACGGCCATGAAAACGAGCAGATTGACCGAAGAACAGACCCCTGGCTTTCTGCGGCAGGCCGAGGCCGGCATACCGGTCAAGGAGGCCTGCCGCAGCAGCGACCTACGGACCGACCCGCCTGGCCACCCGAGACAGACAGCGAGATGCGCTGGACAAGTTGATCGCCTCACACGCCTTGGCGCTGGGCGTGACGCTGGTCACCAATAACGTGGCAGATTTCGCGGCCTACCCGGACCTGAAAGTGGAGAACTGGGTTGGGGGAGATTAAGACAACGAAATGCAAAGATTGATCTGTATCTACAATGTAGAGACATCGGGAGATCGCCATGGAAGCCGTTATTCGCAAATGGGGCAACAGCCCAGCCCTGCGACTGCCCAGTGCAGTCATGAAGTCCGCTGCTCTCGAGTTGGATCAGCACGTCACCATCACGGCCACCAAGGGGCGCATCGTCATTGAACCCGCCAAAAAGCCAGACTACAAGTTGGAAGACCTGCTAGCGGGCATGACGGATGACAACGCGCACGATGAAGTGGATTTTGGTGGACCTGTGGGACAGGAAGACCTTTGATGGGCACGCGCGCCTATGTGCCCGAGGCTGGAGACATTGTTTGGCTGCAGTTCGATCCCCAAGCCGGCCATGAACAAGCAGGACATCGGCCGGCACTGGTGCTCAGTCCTGCGGCCTACAACGTCAAAAAGGGATTGATGTTCTGTTGCCCGTTGACCACCAAGGTCAAGGGCTATCCTTTTGAAGTCCTCATGGACATGGATGGACAAGACGGTGCGGTGTTGGCCGACCAGGTCAAGTCACTGGACTGGCGAATTCGCAAAGCCAAACGCAAAGGGGTGGTGTCGGATGAAGTTTTGACTGAAGTTCGTGCCAAGATCAAGGCCTTGCTGCAGATTGAATAACAATTAAGGAAGGTCTGCAAAACCCCGTCATCGCGAGGAGCCGCTTTTAGCCGCGAGGAGTAAAGCGACGTGGCCTGACGTGGCGACCGATAGGCCACCCATTGATCGACGTTTTTTGAATTGCCACGCTCCGCTCGCAATGACAAAGGGGACTGATGCAGACTGTCCTTAGCTGAGTTTCTTCAACAATAACTCATTGACCTGCTGCGGATTGGCCTTGCCCTTGCTGGCCTTCATGATGGGGCCGACCAGGCCGTTGAGTGCCTTGGCGTTGCCGGCCTTGAACTCTTGCACGTTCTTGGGGTTGGCGGCCAGGACCTCGTCGATGATTTTTTCGAGCTCGCCCGAGTCGTTCATCTGCTTGAGGCCTTTGGCTTCGATCAGGGCATCCACATCCGAGCCCTGGCCGCTCCACAAGCCGTCAAACACCTGACGCGCCGCGTTGTTGCTGATGGTGTTATCGCTGATGCGGCCAATCAGCGCGGCCAGTTGCGGGGCGCTCACCGGCGCCTGCTCGATGCCGATCTCGCCCGCATTCAAGCGGCGCGACACCTCACCCATGATCCAGTTGCTCGCCAGCTTGGCTTGGCCGCAAGCCTTGGCCGCGGCTTCAAAGTAAGCCGCCATCGCCTTGCTTTGGGTCAGTTGCGCGGCATCGTATGCAGGCAAGCCGTACTGCGCGACAAAGCGCTCGGCCATCACCCGGGGCAGTTCGGCCATTTCGCTTTTCACCCGCTCGACCCACTGGCGTGAAATCACCAGCGGCGGCAGATCCGGGTCGGGGAAGTAGCGGTAGTCGGCCGCGTCTTCCTTGGTGCGCATGGCGCGGGTCTCGCCCGTGTCGGGGTTGAACAGCACCGTGGCTTGCTGGATGGCGTGGCCGTCTTCGAGTTGTTCGATTTGCCAGCGCACCTCGTAGTCGATGGCCTGCTGCATGAACTTGAAGCTGTTCAAGTTTTTGATTTCACGCCGCGTGCCCAAGGGCGCACCAGGTTTGCGCACCGACACATTGGCATCGCAGCGAAAGGAGCCCTCTTGCATATTGCCGTCGCAAATGCCTATCCAGGTGACGATCTTGTGCAACTCCTTGGCATAGGCCACGGCCTCTTCGCTCGATCGAATGTCCGGTTCGGTGACGATCTCCAGCAGCGGCGTG
>JBILGP010000224.1:0-4288 GCA_044350985.1 Polaromonas sp.
TTGTGTTTGAGACAGCGGCGGGCCTGCAGCATTGCCCGCCCCCACCAGCGCTCGTGCTGGCCCTGGGCGGCGGCAGTTGGGCCCGCCTGGGCTCGGACGGACGCTGGGTCGACAGGCTGGTTGAGCAAGGCGTTTCGGTTGAGCCTTTGCGGCCGAGCAACTGTGGCTTTGACGTGGCTGGCGCCACGGGTCAGGGTTGGTCCGATTTTTTTTGGCAGCGTCATGCGGGCCAGCCCCTCAAGTCAGTGGCCCTGTCCTTCGTCGATTCGCAAGGCAAGCGTTTTGCTCGCAAAGGAGAGTTCGTCGCCACCCGCAGCGGCGTCGAAGGCAGCCTCATTTATGCCGTCAGTGCCTTGTTGCGCGAGGAAATCGCGCGCAGCGGCAGCGCCACGCCGTTGCTCGATCTTCTGCCCGATCGCACGCTTGAAGAGGTCAGCGCCGAGGTGGCCCGTCCGCGCGGCTCGCGCTCGATGGCCTCACATCTCAAGAGCCGATTGCGTCTGGACGGCATCAAGTCGTCCCTGCTGCACGAGCTGCTCGATCGCTCCGCCTGGCACGACCCGCAGCAGTTGGCGCGAGCGATCAAGGCGCTGCCCCTGCGCCTGCTGGCCACTCGTCCGATAGACGAGGCCATCAGCAGTGCGGGTGGCGTGCGTCTGGGCGAGGGGGTCGATGCCCAGCTGCGCCTGCGCGCCCACACGTTAGACGCGTCGGCCGTATTTTGCGCCGGCGAGATGCTCGATTGGGAGGCCCCGACGGGCGGTTACCTGCTGACAGCCTGTCTGGCCAGCGGCCATTGGGCTGGCCGCAACGCCCTGAGTCAGTGGCGCAGGCGATCGACGATGGAAGGGTGACGAGCCTGACCCCGGCACTGGCGCCACAGTTAGGGCTGCTTGGTTCCCCACCTGACCCGGTTGGCTGCTTAGCCATGCGGGAAGGCCCGTCACAACCCATTGTAGGGTGATCGCTGGCCCATCAGGACCCAAACCCGTTTGTTGGCGCACAGGCCGGTCACGGGCCGGGCACAGCCCATGCCCAGCCTGATCGCACCAGGGGCCCCCTTTAGAATGGGTCCATGTCCTATCTCGTCCTGGCCCGCAAGTACCGCCCCCGGAATTTTTCCGAAATGGTCGGTCAGCCGCATGTGGTCCAAGCCCTGGGCAATGCCTTGCAGACGCAGCGCCTGCACCACGCCTACCTGTTTACCGGCACGCGCGGGGTGGGCAAGACGACCGTCTCGCGCATCCTGGCCAAGTCGCTCAACTGTCTGGGCAGCGACGGCAACGGCGGCATTACAGCCGAGCCCTGTGGCTCCTGCCAGGCCTGCAGCGATATCGACGCCGGTCGCTTCGTCGACTACACCGAACTCGACGCCGCGTCCAACCGCGGCGTCGATGAAATTGCGCAACTGCTCGAGCAGGCGGCCTACAAGCCGGTGGTCGGACGCTTTAAGGTCTTCATGATCGACGAGGTGCACATGCTCTCGAACACGGCGTTCAACGCCATGCTCAAGACGCTGGAAGAGCCGCCGGCCTACCTGAAGTTTGTGCTGGCCACCACCGATCCGCAGAAGGTGCCCCCCACAGTGCTGTCGCGCTGCCTGCAATTTAACTTGCGGCCGATGGCGCCCGAGACCATCGCCGAGCATCTTGAGCAGGTGCTCGGGCAAGAGCAGATTGAGGCCGAATCGGCGGCCCTGCGCTTGCTGGCCAGGGCCGCGCGCGGCTCGATGCGCGACGCGCTTTCGCTGACCGATCAGGCCATCGCCTTTGGCTCGGGGCGGCTGCAGGAATCGGCGGTGCGGCAGATGCTCGGCAGCGTTGAGCGCAGTCATATTTATCGACTGATTCAAGCCCTGGCAGATGGCGACGGGCGCGCGATTGTGGCCTCAAGCGATCTGCTGCGCCAGGAGGGTCTGAGCGCCGCCTCGACCCTCGAAGAGATGACCTTGGTGCTCCAGCGCATGGCGGTGATTCAGGCGGTGCCCGATTTCAGCGACAGCGATCCGGATCTGGCGCAAATCGCGGCATTGGCGCAAGCCCTTCCGGCCGATGAAACCCAGCTCCTGTACAGCTTGTGTCTTCAAGGCCGCGCAGAACTGGGCCTGGCTGCTGACGAGTATGCAGCCTTGACCATGGTGTTGTTGCGCCTGCTGCCGTTCAAACAGCAGGCGCCTAGCGCGCAAGGGGGTGCCGTCGCGCCCCCAAAAAAGCCTCAGCCTGAGCCGGGCGGCTTACCCGTCAAACGTGCCGTCGTCGCGTCAGCGCTTGCGACGCAGTCGCCAAGTGTCGACTCCGAGCGACCCCTGCCTCGGGCTGCCGCGCCTGCTGATGACCTACCGGTTCGTGCCGCTGAGGTGACTGCGGCTGCTCAGCCGCTGGCGCCTGAGGAGCAGGGCCTGGGCGAACTTTGGGCCACTGTGGTGCAGGACCTTCTGGCCGGTGAACGGGTCGTTGCGCTGGCGCGCGAGTTGGCGGTGCAGTCGCAACTGGTTGAGCAGGACGGCTCGGTTTGGACCTTGCGGGTCGAGAGCCAGGCGCTGCAGCATGCCGGCGCTAGCGACCAGTTGCTGCAAGCCTTGCGTACGGTGGGTTCGCAGTCGCCCGAGCGCCTGCGGGTCGAGGTGGGCGAGGTCACCGACTCTCACGCCAAGCGCCTGGCCCAGCAGCGTGCGCTGGCCCAACAGCAAGCCGAGCAGATCATTGCAAACGACCCTTTTGTGCAGCAGATGATCGATCAGTGGGGCGGACGCATCGTCGCTGGCAGTGTCAGGCCCTGGACGCACGGCCAGACCGTATGATTGCGCTCAGGTCAGTGGATTTCGTGCGACGAGTAGCGGTCGCTGTTGCAATCGAGCAGACCAGATGAATTTTTCGGCGCTGCTGCGGTGGCGGCGCTGCAACCGCAAGGACGATAGACATGTTCAACAAGGGACAACTGGCAGGCCTGATGAAGCAGGCCCAGGCCATGCAGGACAACCTCAAGAAGGCCCAGGACGAATTGGGACAGGTTGAGGTGACCGGCGAGGCCGGCTCGGGCTTGGTCAAAGTCACCATGACTTGCAAGCACGAGGTGCGTCGGGTGCAAATTGATGCGTCGCTGCTGGCCGATGACAAGGACATGCTCGAGGATTTGGTAGCGGCCGCTTTCAACGCCGCCTGGCGCAAAGCCGAAGACACCAGCCAAGAAAAAATGGGCAAGCTCACGGCCGGCATGCCGGGCCTGCCCGGCGGGATGAAGCTTCCCTTCTGATGAGCAGCGTGGTCCTGCGCGATCTGGCATGCCTCTGGCAGGCCCATGGCTGAGGGCAAGGCGCTGCAGGCGCTGCAGCAAGCCTTGGGACGCCTGCCCGGCGTCGGCTCGAAGTCGGCTGCGCGCATGGCTTTTCATCTGCTGCAGCACGACAGAGCCGGCGCGCTTGGTTTGGCGCAAGCCTTGCAGGAGGCGGTCGAGCGCATTTGCCACTGCCAGTTGTGCAACACCTTGAGCGAGCAACCGATTTGTGCGACCTGCCAAGACGGGCAGCGCGACCGCAGCAAGCTGTGCGTGGTGGAGACGCCGGCCGATCAGGCGGCGATGGAGCGCACCCAGGCTTACCGCGGACTTTATTTCGTGCTGATGGGCAAGCTCAGCCCGCTCGACGGCATTGGCCCGCAAGAGATCGGCCTGCAGCGTCTGTTTGAGCGGGTGGCGCCTCGGCAGGCGTCTGATCACGATGCGCCCGAGCGGCCTGCGGTGCAAGAGGTGATCTTGGCAACCAATTTCACGGCCGAGGGTGAGGCGACAGCGCATGTGATCGCCCAGGGCCTCAAAAGCCGAGGCGTCCAGGTCACCCGCCTGGCCCGTGGCGTGCCGGTGGGCAGTGAACTCGAGTATGTGGACCTCGGCACCATTGCACACGCCCTGCTGGATCGGCGTTGATCCGCCCGAATACCGACACCCCTGACAACATCCACAAGGCCCACCATGACCCCATCGTTTACCTTAGCCCATTGGATGATTCTGGTGGCCGCTTTGCTGCCCATCGTCTGCGCGGGCATTGCCAAATCTGGCCTGATGAGTACGCCGCGCAGCCAGGGCGGCTACGACAACCACGATCCGCGTGCATGGCTGGCCCAGCAGGGCGATTGGCGCGCTCGGGCCAACAACGCGCAGAGCAACAGCTTCGAAGCCTTGCCATTTTTCTTTGTGGCGGTCCTGACGGCCCAATACCTGCAAGCCAATGCGCTCACTCTCGATTTGCTGGCGCTGGCTTTTGTGCTGCTGCGCCTGGCCTACATCTACTGCT
>JBILGP010000225.1:0-4281 GCA_044350985.1 Polaromonas sp.
TGAAAGCCGGGTTGCTGATGCCGACGGCTTGGGCATGGGTGGCGGTTTGCATGTGTCCTCTGACTGATTTCAATTTTGTGATGACTGGCCTGTGGGACTGAGGCTGGGGCGTTTGAGGAGATCGATCTTGCGCCGGGTCGGAGTCATGAAGCGTAAAGAATTGACTCCAAAAAAATGCGACTAACTGTTAATTGACACCCGAAAGCGGCGTGCAATGGGTCATCGGGGGGTGTGGATCGGGCAAATTGGGCAAGAAAGATTTTCAACGCTCGGGCACTATACCTAGGGCCCGGATCGAATTCAAGCACTATATGTAGCGTTTTTGCGATCTCCGGGCCTGCTGATGCCGGGCGACGGTGAGGCGCCCGGGTGAGCGCGCCGGTCTGTCGCCGACGGCCCGGGCCAGGTGCCGGGTCAACTGATCCGTGTCAAAGTCTTGCAAAATGTGAATCGGCGATGGGCGAGCCAGCACTGATGCGGCCTGCGGCCCGATTTATCCTGCCGGCCCGCATGTTCAGGGCTGCCCGCCTCCGGCCGGCTTGTGCCCGTTGGGTGCCGGTGTTGGCCGATCAGGCGCTGGCTCGCGGCGGCATGGGCAGATGCGGAAAACACGCGGCGGGCAGGCCCAGGGCGTTGCGCAGTTGCAACCAGTCGAAGCCCGCTCCGGGATCTTGCTTGCGCCCAGGGGCGATGTGCTCGTGACCGGCCAAATGTGCGATCGGATAGGCCTGCACCAGGGCGCTACTCAGGCTGCTGAGAGATTCGTATTGCCCGGGCTCAAACTCTGACCCCTCCAGCCCTTCGAGTTCGATCCCGATCGAGTCGTCGTTGCAATTGCTGCGCCCGCGGTAGCTTGAGACGCCGGCGTGCCAGGCCCGGTGCTCGCAACTGACGAATTGCCACAGCGCGCCGGTGCGCTCTATAAAGAAGTGCGCCGACACCTGCAGACCGCGGATCGACTCAAAATAGGGGTGCGCCTGCCAGTCGAGCGTGTTGGTGAACAGCCGCTGCACCTGGCCGCTGCCATACTGCCCCGGCGGCAAGCTGATGGCATGGATGACGATCAGATCGACGAGGGCCGCCTGCGGTCGCGGGCCAAAGTTGGGCGAGTCCAGGCGCCGTGCGTGCTGGTACCAGCCCTGCTGCCAAAGCGATGGTGCCCCCGCTGCGTTCAAGCCCATGGCAGCTCAGGAGCCCTCTTGGGCGCTTTGGTGCGCCTGGCTGCAGTACAAGCCCTGCTGCCCGGTCAGTGCCTCGGCGCGCGGCAGGTGCAGGCCGCAGTGGCGGCAGGCCACCATATCGTCTGGTGGTGGCACGGGGACCGACCGTGCCGCCTTGTTCTGCGGATCGCGCCCGGAAGCCCTGCGCCCCATCGTTCGCCACCACCACAGCAGCGCCAGGGCCAGCGCGATGAGCAGGAGATATTTCATGGCCCCTCACGCCCTTTGCAAGACGACTTCGAGCACAAAGCGCGAACCCAGATAGCCCAACAGCAGCAAGCCGGCGCCCAGGTAGAGCACCCGCAGGGCTTGCCGGCCACGCCAGCCGCGCAGGCGCCGTCCGAGCAACAGACCGGCAAAAACAAACCAGGCGAGCACCGAAAACGCGGTCTTGTGGTTCCACAGGGAGCCCGCTTTGCTGTCGTAGACGGTCTGGGCGAAGTAGGCACCGGCCAGCAAGCTGGCCGTGAGCATCACGAAGCCAGCCTGTACAAAGCGAAAGGTCAGGCGCTCGAGCGCCAGCAGGGGCATGCCCTCTTGCGGCGCCTCGGTCATCTCGCGCAAGCGCCTCTCCGAGCGGGCCATCAGCCAGCCGTGCAGCACCGCCGCGGTAAACAGCCCGTAGGAGGCGATGCCCAGCGCCCAATGCAGCGGCAGCCAAGCCGAGCCGATCGCCGCGTAGCTGACCCCCGGAAAGTGCTGCGGCAGCAGCACTGCCACTGTGCCCACGCCGGCCAGGGTAAAGCCCGAACGCAGGTTGGGCAGCAATTCGTTTTCGATGGCGATCACGGCCAGCGCCAGCCAGACGGTCATGGACAGCGCCGGCGCAAAACCGAAGCGCGGCGGCTGCCCGAACAGCCCCTCGGCCAGGCTCACCGCGTGCAGCAGCCAGGCCAGGGCGAACACGCCTCTGCTCAGCCGCGCGCCCATGCGTGCGCTCCACAAGGCCAGCAGCAGATAGGCCAATGCCGATGCGGTGGCCACCAGATAAGCCCAGGCAGGACTCGCAGCTAGAATCATGCGCACAGTTTAGCCGTCCCTCACTTCGGCGCCGCGGCTTTTCAGCGGCGACTCGCCATGGCTTCAGCCCTCACCGACAAACTCTCCCGCCTCGTCAAACAGCTGCGCGGGCAGGCCCGCATCACCGAGGCCAATGTGCAGGACATGCTGCGCGAGGTGCGCATGGCCCTGCTTGAGGCCGATGTGGCGCTGCCCGTGGTGCGCGACTTCATTGCTCGCGTCAAAGAAAAGGCGCTGGGCCAGGAGGTGCTGGGCTCGCTCTCGCCCGGGCAGGCACTGGTGGGCATCGTCAACAAGGAACTGGCCGCCACCATGGGCGAGGGTGTGAGCGACATCAATTTGTCGGTTCAGCCGCCTGCGGTCATCCTCATGGCCGGTCTGCAGGGCGCGGGCAAGACCACCACCACGGCCAAGCTGGCCAAGCACCTGATTGAAAAGCGCAAGAAGAAGGTGCTGACCGTCTCGGGTGACGTCTACCGGCCCGCGGCCATCGAGCAGCTCAAGACCGTCACCGCCCAGGCTGGCGCCCAGTGGTTTGCCAGCAGTGCCGATCAAAAGCCGGCCGACATTGCCCGCGCAGCGCTCGACTACGCCCGCAACCACTACTTTGATGTGCTGCTGGTCGACACCGCCGGCCGCCTGGCCATCGACGAGGCGCTGATGCGCGAGATTCGCGAGCTCCATGCCCAGCTCAAGCCGGTGGAGACCTTGTTCGTGGTCGACGCGATGCAGGGCCAGGACGCGATCAACACGGCCAAGGCGTTCAGCGAGGCCCTTCCCCTGACCGGCATCGTGCTGACCAAGCTCGACGGCGATGCCCGCGGCGGTGCGGCTCTGTCGGTGCGGCAGATCACCGGCGCGCCGATCAAATTTGCTGGCGTGTCAGAAAAAATCGACGGCCTTGAGGTGTTCGACGCCGAGCGCCATGCCGGCCGCATTTTGGGCATGGGCGACATCCTGGCGCTGGTCGAGCAGGTCAGCGCCGGGGTCGACATGCAGGCGGCGCAAAAGCTCGCGGCCAAGGTCAAGAGTGGCGCCGGCTTCGACCTCAACGACTTTCTGGCCCAAATTCAGCAAATGAAGCAGATGGGCGGTTTGTCGAGCCTGATGGACAAGCTGCCCACGCAGCTGTCGGCCAAAGCGGCCGACATGGACCTGGGCAAGGTCGAGAAAGACATCGCGCGCAAGCAGGGCATCATCCACAGCATGACGCCCAAGGAGCGCAGCAAACCCGAGTTGATTAAGGCCACGCGCAAGAAACGCATCGCCCAGGGCGCTGGTGTTCAGGTGCAGGACGTCAACCGCCTGCTCAATGAGTTCGAGCAGATGCAAGGCATGATGAAGAAGATGCAGGGCGGCGGCATGATGAAGATGCTCAAGCGCATGGGCGGCATGAAGGGGCTGGCCGGCATGAAAGGCATGCCGGGCATGCCCAAGTTCTGAACCGCCCGATCAGGCCTGGGCGCCCAGCACTTGCCCGCGCAGCGCGCGCTGCATGGCCTGGGTGATCTGCACATCGACCATCTGGCCGATCAGCCGAGGATGGCCCTCAAAGTTGACCACCCGGTTGCATTCGGTGCGCCCCATCAACTCCTGGCTGTTCTTGCGCGAGGGGCCTTCGACCAAGATGCGCTGCACCGTGCCGGCCCGGCTGGCGCTGATTGCGCGCACCTGCTCGTCGAGCCGGCTTTGCAGCGTGGCCAGCCGCGCCTGCTTGACCGCATGCGGCGTGTCATCGTGCAAATTGGCTGCGGGCGTGCCCGGCCGGGGGCTGAAGATAAAGGAAAACGAGGTGTCGTAGCCCACGTCGTCGACCAGCCGCATGAGCTTGCCGAAGTCCTCGTCGGTCTCGCCCGGAAATCCCACGATGAAGTCGCTGCTCATGGCCAGATCGGGCCGGATGGCGCGCAGCTTGCGCACCGTGCTCTTGTACTCCATGGCGGTGTAGCCGCGCTTCATCGCCATCAGGATCTTGTCGCTGCCGTGTTGCACCGGCAGGTGCAGGTGGTTGACCAGTTTGGGCACGCGCGCATACACATCG
>JBILGP010000226.1:0-4278 GCA_044350985.1 Polaromonas sp.
CCCCGCCCACGGCTCGCCCTTTGACCTGGTGCGGGCGGCCTACCACCTGGGCAACCGGCATGTGCAGATCGAGCTCAAGAGCGATCACCTCAAGATCGAGCCCGACCATGTGCTGGCCGACATGCTGCGCGCCATGCACCTCATCGTCAACGCGGCCGAAGAAGGCTTTGAGCCCGAGGGAGGCGCGTATGCGGCTGGGGGGCACGCTCACTCGCATGATCACTCGCATGATCACGGGCATGCTCACGATCACGATCACGGCCACTCGCATGGTCACGACCACGGCCACGTCCATGGTCCGCACTGCGACCATCACGACCCCAAGCAGCCGTGAACACTGGCGCACAGGTTTTGTCGGCCCTGCCCGCAGCGAGCCTGCTCAAGCTGATCTGGCTGGCCTCGCCCGCGCTGCCGGTGGGCGGCTTCTCCTACTCCGAGGGGCTCGAGGCGGCGGTCGAGGCCGGCCTGGTGGGCAACGAGGCGCAGGCAAGCGACTGGCTGGTCGATCAACTGCTGCTCGGACAAGCGCGCAGCGATCTGGCGGTGCTGGCGCAGGCTGTGCCCGCTTGGCGCGAGCGCAATTTTGCGCGCGTGCGCGAGCTCAACGACTGGCTGCTGCAAACCCGCGAAACACACGAACTGCGGCTGCAGACCGAGCAGATGGGCCGCTCCCTGCTCGAATGGCTGCGCAACGATGCCCAGGCCGAACAACTGCCGCTGGCGCAATGCGCCGCTCTGCCCCCCAGCTACCCAGTGGCCTTTGCGCTGGCCGCATCAACCAGCGCAGCGACCCCTCGCGACATCGCGCTGGCCTGTGCCTTTGGCTGGGCCGAAAACATGATGCAGTCGGCCATCAAGACCGTGCCTCTGGGCCAAAGCGCCGGCCAGCGCATCTTGGCCCGGCTGGGCCAGGCCATTGCACAGGCGGTTGACCACGCCCTGGCCTGCACGGACGACGACCGCCAAGCCTTCACGCCCATGCTGGCCATCTTGTCGAGCCAGCATGAAACCCAGTACTCACGGCTGTTTCGCAGCTGATTTTTGGCACCCCCCACCATGAGCTTGCACCACATCGCCCATCGCACCAAAAAACTGCCGCCCCTGCGCGTGGGCATCGGCGGGCCCGTCGGCTCGGGCAAAACCACCCTGCTCGAAATGCTGTGCAAAGCCATGCGCAGCCAGTACGACCTGGTGGCCATCACCAACGACATCTACACCAAGGAAGACCAGCGCCTGCTGACCGTCAGCGGTGCGCTGGAGGCCAGCCGCATCATGGGCGTAGAAACCGGCGGCTGCCCGCACACCGCCATTCGGGAAGACGCCTCCATCAACCTCGAAGCCATCGACCGCATGCTCGTGCAGTACCCCGATGCCGACGTGGTGTTCGTCGAATCGGGCGGCGACAACCTGGCAGCCACCTTCAGCCCCGAACTGAGCGACCTGACCCTCTACGTGATCGACGTGGCCGCCGGCGAAAAAATCCCGCGCAAGGGCGGACCGGGCATCACCAAGAGCGACCTGTTCATCATCAACAAGACCGACCTGGCCCCGCACGTGGGCGCCAACCTGCAAGTGATGCACGACGACACCGTGCGCATGCGCACCACCGCCAAAGGCCTCAAGCCCTTCGTCATGACCAACCTCAAGACCCAAACCGGCCTCGACGAGGTGATCGCCTTCATCGAAGAGCGCGGCATGCTCAAAGCCAGTTGAAGCAAGAAACGGCTGTAAGCAAAGCCTCTGCAAGTTTGGGCAGAGCAGATCGATCAGACCCCAGGCAAGCCTTTAGGCCCAGCACGCCCCCTCAAAAGCAGCCTTGCGATAAACAAAAAGCCATCAGACCGCACGGCCACTGTTGACGCAATCTTGCATTGAGAGCCAAGGCGGCGCTGGCGACGCTGCGTGCCCATATCGGACGGCTGGCGGTGACCCCAATCAAGCGCTGTTTCTTTTTCTCTTGGGGTCAAGCCGTTCACACAAAAGGTACACCTCCCATCACAGCACCTGCAGGGCCACCCAGCTAGTAACTCCATCATTTTCATATGTGGCCAATTCCGCTGAAAACTCAACATAGTAGTGGCCCTGATTCAGAACCTCCGTGGATGACCAGTAGGTACCAGCAGCCCATCCAGGGGGCACGTCAAAATTAACGTGATCGAGCATGTCGCGGAACTCACTGTCGTCGCCCCACCCATCCGGCAATGTGCCCCATTCGTACGGATCCTGATCGTCGGGCCGAGTTCCGACTCTAGGCAACGCCAATTTGACACCATTAATGGTGGCAAAGCGGTAGTCGCCGTGGGGATCGGCCTGGTTAACAGGGCGTGCATTGCCGTTAATATCGTATTTAAAAATACCATCCAAGAAACTGTAGGTAACACGGTCAGCATTGCCGCTACTCGTCCCGTCATTGGACAGGTCCCAGAAGTAGTACCACTTGCCACCCACATTTAGCGGCGCGATCAGGTTGCCCAGGTCCTGTTTAGTGTTGCCTTCGCCTATTTCACCGAGGTCAATGATGTCATCGCCTGCAAGCGTGCTATCGTTGTTGGTCACGGTCACGCCGCTTTGCACCAGCACTTGGCTGCTGCTGCGATCGTTGTTATAGACCGTATAGAAGGTGCCACTGCTGTCACTCACCGTACCCGCGTTGGCCCAGAAACCGTTGCCTGCGCTGAGTACCAAGTTATCGCCCGCGCCGCCTTTAACCACCAGTTGCTGGCGCCGCTCGGGGTCGACGCCGCCCGCACCACCGGCGGCCAGGTTGTAAGTGCCGTCAACCCAGCCGGTGCTGTTGTTAAAGCTGTTAAAGCCCGCCATGTCGATCACGTCATTGACCGCCAAGGTTAGGGTGTTGGCGCCGGTGTCGGCGGCCAGGTCGATCACCTCGATGCTGTCGATGCGCGAGAGGCCGTCTGGCGTGGCGCCGCCTTGGTTGGCAATGGCGCGCAGGTCCAGATTGCCGCTGCCTTGGGCCATGCGCAGGGTGTCGATGCCGGTGCCGCCGCTGACGCGCGCCAACTGCGTGGTGTTGTCGCCGACGCCAAACGCGTTTCGCAAAGCGGTGATGTTGCTGGCGTTGAGCACAAAAACGTCGTTGCCAGCGCCGCCCATCATCACATCGGCGCCGCCGCCGCCCATGAGGGTGTCGTCGCCCAAGCCTGCGGCAAAGGTTTCGCTGGCCGAGCCGCCGGTTTGCCTGTCGGCGCTGGCGGTGCCCATGTAATCCACGGTGGTGGCCAACTGCTGGCCGCCAAAGATGATGTAGCTGCGGCCCGCAACCGTGCCACTATAAGGCGCAGCCACGATCAAGTCGGCCAAGCCGTCGCCGTTGACATCGCCTGCTCTGCTGACCGAAAAACCACCTCCGTCATCTACGGCCTGCCCGTTGATGGCAAAGCCGCCTGAGCCGAGCGCCACATCAGCCAGGTTGATGGGCGTGTCGCTGCTCTTGCCAAACACCACATAGCTGCGGCCCTTATAGCTGCCACCCTGAGGCGCACCCACGATCAAGTCGGCCAAGCCGTCGCCGTTGACATCGCCTGCGCTGCTGACCGAAAAACCCATTTCGTCATAGGCGGGCTCTCCGTTGATGACAAAGCCGCCTGAGCCAAGCGCACCCAGGTTGATGGCATCCGTGTTGGTGCTCTTGCCAAACACCACATAGCTGCCGCCTGCATAGTCGCCACCATAAGGCGCACCCACGATCAAGTCGGCCAAGCCGTCGCCGTTGACATCGCCTGCGCTGCTGACCGAAAAACCACCTTGGCCGTTGATGGCAAAGCCGCCTGTGCCCAGTGCCACATCAGCCAGGTTGATGGCGGTGTGGGTGCTCTTGCCAAAGACCACATAGCTGCGGCGCGCATTAAAAGCACCCACGATCAAGTCGGCCAAGCCGTCGCCGTTGACATCGCCTGCGCTGCTGACCGAATAACCACTTTCGTCAAATTCGGACTGCCCGTAGATGGCAAAGCCGCTTGAGCCGAGCGCCACATCAGCCAGGTCGATGGGCGTGTCGCTGCTTTTGCCAAACACCACATAGCTGCGGCCCGCACTGCTGCCACCATAAGGCGCACCCACGATCAAGTCGGCCAAGCCGTCGCCGTTGACATCGCCTGCGCTGCTGACCGAAACACCACTTTGGTGACCTTCGGCCTGCCCGTTGATGGCAAAGCCGCCTGAGCCGAGCGCCACATCAGCCAGGTCGATGGGCGTGTCGCTGCTTTTGCCAAACACCACATAGCTGCGGCCCGCACCGCTGCCAGCATTATTAGCACC
>JBILGP010000227.1:0-4248 GCA_044350985.1 Polaromonas sp.
GCCGATGGCAAATTCACTGACGATGGCGCCCTGATCGAGCATCTGGCGCGCCAACGCCAGATGTTGGCGCGGATACACCCGGTCCAGCCCCGTGCCCACCACCGCCACCGTGCTGCCACCGGCCTGCATCGCGCCCTGGTGCGCCGCACCATCGATGCCCAAGGCCAACCCCGAGACGATGCACACGCCCGCCTGGGCCAGCGCGTGTGCAAACTGCTGCGCATGCCGCTGACCCTGCGGGGTCGGATTGCGGCTGCCGACCACCGCCAGCATGGGCTGGCTGCCGTGCTCGCCGGCGGCCCAGCGCTGCGCCAGTGCGCCCATGGCGTAAAGCAGCAAAGGCGGATCGTCAATATCGAGCAATTGCGGCGCATACCCCGCATCGCCCAAGGTGAACACGAAACGATCGCCCGCACCCTCGAGCCAGTTGAGCGTGGCGCGCAACTGGCCATCGAGCTCGGCGGGCCTTGCGGCCAGCGCCGCGGCGCAGCGCTCTAGGCCCAACCCCTGCAGCGCCGCATGGCCGAGTTCAAACACCGCCTGGGGCGAGCCTGCAACGGCCAGCAAGCGCCGAGCCTGCACCCTGCCCACGCCGGGCGTGAGCAACAGCCTGAGCCAAGCCTCGAGTTCATCGACCGGCATCTCGACCTCCTGCACGCGGGTGTGCCAGGGCGCGTTTGCGCCCCGCGCAACCGCCGGCAGTTTATGGCGCAGCCAGGCCCTTCAGCGCAGGCCGCAAGGCGCGTCGACTATCTTTAACTTTTGCTTCGCGCACGCCTGGCCCCGTCGCTGCGGGGCGCGCAATGACGGGGCGGGGGCGCGATGACGGCGCAGGGGCGCGATGACAGCGCCGGGGCGTAATGAGTAACAGCCGCGTCATTGCGAGGCGCGCAGCGCCGCGGCAATCCATGCCTTTGCGCGACGGCCGCTGGATTGCTTTGCTCCTCGCAATGGCAAGACCGAGGCGCAACCACACGGCAGCCTGGCGATGGCGCCTCATCTGTCATGGCCACCCCACCGGCCCATCCAGGCCCGTGGGGTTTACCCAATTTAAAACTCAGACCTGGCTGCGCCAACTACAGTGCGCGCCTTTCATGCTCTCCTGAAATTCGACATGCGACTTCACACCCTCGCCCTGCTCAGCGCTGCCACGATGGCCACCGGCTGCGCCTCCATCGTCAGCGGAACCAGTCAACCGGTATCGGTCGAGACCCGCTCAGCCGACGGGACACAGGTCACCGGGGCCAATTGCAGGCTCAACAACAACAAGGGGACCTGGTTCCTCACCTCACCGGGCTCGACCTCGGTCAGCCGCAGCTTTGAGGCGCTCAACGTCCAGTGCGACAAGCAGGGCCTCGAGCCCGGCCTGGCCACCGTCAAGTCCAGCACCAAGGCCATGGCCTTTGGCAACGTGCTTTTGGGCGGCCCGATTGGCGCAGGCGTCGACATGGCCACGGGTGCCGCTTTTGACTACCCCAACCTCATTGCGGTAACGATGGGCCGGACCCAGGTGCTTGAGCCGCCGCGGCAAGAGGCCCAGCCGAAGTAAGCGGGTGCCCCTCGGAGGGGCTGCCGGCGGGGCAACTTCTCCCCAACGTTTCCACCGCCTCACTTTGCTGGGACAATCAGCCGGTTTTTGTGTTTCCACCGCGCTGCCATGCCCGCTCTGACCATCCTTCGCTATCCCGACCCGCGCCTGCACAAGGTGGCCCAGCCTGTGGCCGCCGTGGACGATCGCCTGCGCGAACTGATCGACCGCATGCTCGAGACCATGTACGAGGCGCAGGGCATCGGCCTGGCCGCCACGCAGGTGGACGTGCATCAGCGGCTGATCGTGATCGACGTCAGCGAGGAGCACAATCAGCCCCTGGTGCTCATCAACCCCGAAATCACCTGGGCCAGCCCCGAAAAACGCCTGGGCGAAGAGGGCTGCCTGTCGGTGCCGGGCATTTACGACGGCGTCGAGCGCTCTCTGGCCGTTAAAGTCAGGGCGCTCGACCGCGAAGGCCGCGAGCAAACCATCGAGGCCGAAGGCATTTTGGCGGTGTGCATCCAGCACGAGATGGACCATCTGCAAGGCAAGGTGTTTGTGGAATACCTGTCCCTGTTCAAGCGCGGGCGCATCAAGACCAAGATGGCCAAGCTGCAGCGCGAAGACGAGCGCTACGCGCAGCAGGGTTGAACCGGCCCGAACGCCCTGCACCGCCCAGCGGGGCAGCGGCCCACTCCTAAAATGGGTCCTTTTGGGTCTGCTCCTCCATGCGCCTTGCTTTTGCCGGCACCCCCGAATTTGCCCAGCGGGCGCTCGAACGCCTGCATCAAGCAGGCTTTGAGATCGCGCTGGTGCTGACCCAGCCTGACCGGCCGGCCGGCCGCGGCATGAAGCTGCAGGCCTCGCCGGTCAAGCAATACGGGCTGAGCCAGGCGATGCCGGTGATGCAGCCGCGCAGCCTGCGCCTGGACGGCAAATACCCCGATGACGCGGCGGCTGCGCAGCAGGCGCTGCTGGCCGCACAGCTTGACGCCATGGTGGTGGCCGCCTATGGGCTGATCCTGCCGCAGTGGGTGCTGGACCTGCCGCGCCTGGGCTGCCTGAACATCCACGCCTCGCTGCTGCCGCGCTGGCGCGGCGCAGCGCCCATTCACCGCGCCATCGAGGCCGGCGACGCCCAAACCGGCGTGACCATCATGCAGATGGACGCGGGCCTGGACACCGGAGACATGCTCTTGATGCAGGCGCTGGACATCGCGCCGCAAGACACCACCGCCAGCTTGCACGACAAGCTGGCCGAGCTGGGCGGCGAGCTGATCGTGCAGGCCCTGCAGCAGTTGGGCTCGCTTGAAAAAAAACCGCAGCCGGCCGAGGGCCAGACCTATGCCGCCAAGATCGACAAGGCCGAAGCCGCGCTCGATTGGCGCGAGCCAGCGGCCGTGCTCGAGCGGCGCATCCGCGCCTTCGCGCCCGCGCCCGGCGCCAGCGCCGCGATAGAGGGCGTGACCCTCAAACTGTGGCGCGCGAATGTGAAGTCGGGTGCGCAACCCGATGTGCGACCCGATGTGCCGTCAAGCGCAAAGCCACCGCCTGGCACGGTGCTCGGCGTCAGCGCCGAGGGCGTCGATGTGGCCACCGGCGACGGTGTGCTGCGCCTGCTGAGCCTGCAAAAGCCCGGCGGCAAGCCGCTGCAGGCCGGTGAGTTTCTGCGCGGATTTGCCATCGCAGCGGGCCAGCGCTTCGAACCCAAGGCCGGCGCGTGACCCGCTGGTGGCGCGACGAGCACCTGCTGCTGGGCATGCGCGACATGGCCAGCGTCTGCCCGGGCATGGGCGCGTGGGGGCTGATGACGGGCGTGGCCATGGTGCAGTCCAACCTGAGCACGCTCGAGCTGGTGCTGATGGCCTTGTTCGTCTTTGCCGGCAGCTCACAGCTGGCCGCCCTGCCCCTGATCGCAGCCGGCGCGCCGCTTTGGGTGGTGCTGGCGACTGCCTTTTGCGTCAACCTGCGCTTTGTCGTCTTCAGCGCCCACCTGCGCGACTTCATGATGGACCTGCCGCTGCCGCAGCGCCTGCTGCGCGGCTATGCCACAGCCGATCTGTCTTACATGCTGATGCTGCGCCACTGGCCGCAAGCGGCGCCCGATGTGGCCGGGCGAGCGCAGCAGCGCAGCTATTTGGCCGGCAGCGGTCTGCTGGCCTGGATCTGCTGGAGCGCCGCCAGCTTGCTCGGCGCGGCCTTTGCCAGCTCCATCCCCACCTCCTGGGGGCTGGGCTTTGCCGGCACGCTGGCACTGACCGGCATCGTGTGGGCGCTGACGCACAACACCCTGCGCGTGCTGACGCTGGTGATTGCTGGCAGCGCCGCAGTGGCCGCCTTTGCCTTGCCGCTCAAGCTCAACATCGTGGTGGCGATCGCCGCAGCCGTGTGCGTGTGCATGGTGCTCGAACAACTGCACCCGGCGCTGCGCGAAAGGTCGCAGCCATGAGCGGCGAAACCGACGGCTGGACCGTCCTCACGATTGCCCTGCTCACGCTCAACACCGTGGTCACGCGCTGCTTCTTCTTTTTGTCGAGCAAACGCTGGTCGCTGCCCGGCTGGGCCACGCGCAGCCTGAACTATGCGCCGATCGCGGCGCTGGCGGCGGTCATCGCGCCGGAGGTGGTGATGACACAGGGCCAGCTGATCGAAACCTGGCAAGACGCACGCCTGTTTGGCGTGGCCGCCGGCTGCGCCTGGTTTTACTGGCGCCGCAG
>JBILGP010000010.1:0-13784 GCA_044350985.1 Polaromonas sp.
TTCACACCCGCAGCACGCAAGGCCGTGTGCAGGTGGTGCACCAGGTCACCCACAGCCTCAACCCCAACTTCGTCGGCACCGAGCAGGTGCGCCATGTTGGGTTTGCCGAGGACGGCACCCTCACCCTATCGGCCGATGACGATCTGCCCGGCGGCAGCGGTGTGGTTCGACACCATCGCCTGGTCTGGCGCCGCGCCCCATGGTCATGAACACTCACCAAAAACACCTGCCCGTGCTCGAGCGGGCCCGCCAGGCCTGCGCCGAGCGGCACTGCTGGAGCCCTTACCCCGAACTGCCGGGCAAGTACCCCGGCGCCGAGCAGGCCCAGGCTGCAGGGCTGCGGGCGTTTGAGGCGCATCGCGGTGCCGATGGCCGCCCTGAGCATTTCGAAATCGACCAACCGGGTCAGACCGGCTGGCTGGGCCAGGAGATCTCGCCCTACACCCAGCGCAGCCTGAACATCGTCTACCCGCAGGCCGATCCTGACGCTTTGTTCGACGCTGCCGAAGCGGCGATCGATACCTGGGCGCAGGCGAGCATCGAGACGCGGCTGGGCACCTTGATGGAGGTGCTCGATGTGATCTACCGCGAGCACCTGTTCGAGCTGACCCATGCGGTGATGCACACCGCCGGCCAGAGCTACAACATGGCCTATGCCGGCTCGGGCGTCAATGCACTGGACCGCGGCATCGAGGCCCTGGTGTATGCCGAGCAGGCCCTGCGCGCGGTGGCACCGCAGGCGCGCTGGGAGCGCAGCTTCGGCTCGGCGCAGATCGCGCTGGACAAGACCTACCGCCTGGTGCCGCGCGGCGTGGCGGTGTGCTTTACCTGCGCGAGCTTTCCGACCTGGAACGCCTGGCCCTCCATGCTGGCCAGCCTGGCCACCGGCAATGCGGTGATCGTCAAGCCGCATCCGGCCACGGTGCTGCCCATGGCCATCAGCGTGCGGGTGTTTCGGCGGGTGCTGGCCGAGGCCGGCTTCAACCCCAATTTGGTCACGCTGGCGCTCGACAGCGTGAGCGAGCCCATTGGCAAGCGGCTGGTCAAGCACCCCAAGACGGCCATCGTCGATTTCACCGGCAGCGTGCAGTTTGGCCAGTGGGTCGAACAAAACGCGCACCCGGCGCTGGCCTACACCGAGACGGCGGGCAGCAACACCGTGGTGCTGGAGTCGGCCGACGACCTCGATGCCGCGCTGCGCAGCCTGGCCACCACCTTGTGCATGTTCAGCGCGCAGATGTGCACCAGCCCGCAAAACATCTATCTGCCCCGCCAGGGCGTGCGCACACCGCAGGGCCTGGTCAGCGCCCACGAGGTGGGCCAGCGCCTGGCGCAGGCCGTGGCGGCACTGGGGAGCGAGCCCAAGAAAGCAGCCATGATCCTGGCGGCCATCCAGTCGCCGCAAACCCTTGCCCTGCTGCAAGAGCTGCGGGCGCAGGGCGCGCGGGCCGGCCGGGTGCTGCTCGAGCCCGCGCCCTACCCTCACCCACAGTTTCCTGATGCGCGCACCAGCACGCCCCTGATGCTGCAGGTGAGCACCGCCGAGCGGGCGCTGTACGCCGGCGAGCGCTTTGGCCCGGTCAGCTTTGTGATCGAGTGCGACAGTGCGCAGGACGCGCTGGCCCAGGCCACGGCCGATGTGCGCGAGTTCGGCGGCCTCACCGCCTTTTTGTATTCGAACGACGAGTCCTTCATCGCGCAGGCCGAGCAGGCCTACGCACGCGCTGGAGCCCAGTTGACCATCAACTTGACGGGGCCCATGCCGCTCAATTTCGCAGCGGCCTACAGCGACTACCACGTCACCGGGTTGAACCGGGCCGGCAATGCCAGCCTGACCCACCTGGCCTTCGTGAGCGGCCGCTTTTGCATCGCGCAGTCGCGCCGACCGGCCCGCGAGCCGGCCTCCCATTGAACGTTTGCCTCACAGGAGATCCACCATGGGCACCAACGACATCCCGGTCCTCAACGGCGGCTTTGCCCCGATCGACCATGAACTGACGCTCGACCTGACCGATGTGCAGGGCGAGATTCCGCGCGACCTGACCGGCATGCATGTGCGCAACGGGCCCAACCGGCGCTTTGAGGCGGCCGGGCGTTACCACTGGTTTGACGGCGACGGCATGCTGCACGCGGTGGAGTTTGAAGGCGGGCGGGCGCGCTATCGCAACCGCTGGGTGATGACGCAGGGGCTGCAAGAAGAACTCGGCGCCGGCCAGGCGCTGTGGCAGGGCATCAAGGACCCGCCACGCAAGGACCGCCCCGATGCCCCGCTGAAAAACACCTCCAACACCGACGTCAAGTACTACGCCGGCCACCTGATTTCGATGTGGTACCTCGGCGGCAGCGTCTACAAGGTTCGCCCAGACGATCTGTCGACCGCCGGCACGCTCGACCTCGATCCGCGGCTCAAGCAGTTGCCGATCTCGGCGCACTCCAAGGTCGACGAGCGCACCGGTGAGTTCCTGTTCTTTGCCTATGGCAAGAAGGCCCCCTACATGCACTACGGCGTGATGGACCGCCACGGCGCACTGCAAACCTTCATGCCGGTGGAACTGCCCGGCCCGCGCCTGCCGCACGACATGGCGATCACGCCCAACTTCAGCGTGGTGCATGACTTCCCGCTGTTCTATGACATGGACGCGTTTTCGGCCGGTCGTCACAAGCTCAAGTTCTATCACGAGATGCCCTCGCGCTTTGGCGTCATCCCGCGCCACGGCAAGCCCGATCAGATCCGCTGGTTTGAGGCCAGCCCGACCTACATGTACCACGTCTGCAACGCCTGGGAGGAGGACGACGGCCAGGGCGGCACCGAGATCGTGATGGTCGGCACGCCCTTTAGGCTGCCGCGTGACTGGCGGGGCAACCTCGACGTGGAGCGCTTTCCCAAGATGCTGGCCAACCTCGAGCACGACTTCATGCTCTACGAGTGGCGCTTGAACCTGCGCACCGGTCAGACCCGCGAGCGCGTCATCGACGACATCATCAACCAGGAGTTTCCCGTCATCAACTCCTGGATGCAGGGCTACAAGACCCGCTACACCTGGAACGTGCTGATGGGGCGCAGCAACCGCGCAGAAGACCCGCGCTTTTGCGGTTTCGTGCGCTACGACCTCGAAAAGGACCGTTGCACCACCTACCACGAGGGCGCGCACAAATGGTTCAGTGAAGCGCCTTTTGCGCCCGCCGACAACTGGAAGCAGGAAGACGACGGCTACCTTGTGGGCTTCATGTGGGACGACCAGGCCAAGGCCTCCTTCGTCACCGTGTTTGACGCGCGCGACATCACCCGGGGGCCGGTGGCGCGCATCCGGCTGCCGCAACGCGTGCCCAACGGCTTTCACGCCACCTGGGTCAGCGGCGAGCGCCTCAAGCGAGGCTGGTAAGACCGAGGCGCTTGCACCGATGATCCTCATCGATCCAGCCAAGATCGAGGCCTACACCGCCGCCGGATGGTGGGGCCAGCGCACGCTGTGGGACTGCTTTGTGGAGCAACTGCACAGCCAGCCGCAAGCCGAGGCGGTGGTCGATGCCTGCAACCGCACGAGCTTTGCCCACGGCGCGCCGAGGCGCCTGAGCTGGCAGCAACTGGCCGAGGAGGTCGACCGCTTCAGCGCCCTGCTGCTCGAGCTCGGTCTGGCGCGCGACGATGTGCTGCTGACGCAGATGCCCAACTGCGTCGAGCAGTTCGTGGTCTACCTCAGCTGCGCCCGGCTTGGCCTGGTGCTCTCGCCGGTGCCGATCCAGTTTCGCGAGCACGAGCTCGGCCACGTCCTGCAACTGACGCAGGCGCGCGCGGTCGTGACCTTCAGCCAGATCGGCACGCCGGGCAAGGCCCACGACAGCGCAGCCATGTGGCTGCAGTTGCAGCGCCAGCACCCGCAACTGGGGCAGGTGCTGTGCTGGGGCCCGCAGGTGCCCGCTGGCTGCCAGGACATCGAGGCGCTATGGCCCAAAGTTGGGCCGGAAGCTGGGCCGGCTGTGCGCGATCGGCTCAAGCGCGCAGAACAAGCCGCCGCGGTGACGGCCAACGACGTTTTCACCGTCTGCTGGACATCGGGCACCGAGGCCAGCCCCAAGGGCGTGCCGCGCAGCCACAACGAATGGCTGGTGGTGGCCCCCTCCATCATCGAAGCGGGCCAGCTCAAGCCCGGAGCCCGGCTGCTCAACCCCTTCCCGCTGATCAATATGGCGGGCTTGTCCACAGCGTTTGCCGCCTGGCTGGTGCTCGGCGGCACGGTGGTGCAGCACCAGCCGTTTTCGCTGCCCGTCTTTTTGCAGCAGTTGCGCGAGGAGGCGATCGACTACACCGTGGCGCCGCCGGCCATCCTCAACACCTTGCTCAAGCAAGAAGACTTGCTGGCCGGCATCGATTTTTCGAGGCTGCAGCGCGTGGGCTCGGGCTCGGCGCCGCTGTCCGAATGGATGGTGCGCGGCTTCGAAGAAAAGTTTGGTGTGCGCGTGGTCAACTACTTCGGCTCCAACGAGGGCGCGGCGCTGAGCAGCAGCGACATCGACGTGCCCGATCCGGCCTTGCGGGCGCAGTTCTTCCCCCGCGCTGGCGTGCAAGGGCACCAGTGGCAGATCTCGACCACGCGCAAAATCCGCACCCGGCTGGTCGATCTTGAAAGCGGCCAAGACATTGAGCAAGCCGGCCGCGTCGGCGAGCTGCGCTTTAGCGGCGCGACCATCTTCAGCGGCTACTTTCGCGCGCCCCAACTCAGTGCCCGCGCCTTCGACGAGCAAGGCTACTACTGCACCGGCGACCTGTTCGAGATTGCCGGCGATCGCCTGCAGTACTACCGCTACGTCGGGCGCAGCAAGGATCTGGTGATCCGCGGTGGCGTCAACATCTCGTCCGAAGAGGTCGAAAACCTGCTGCTGGCCTGCCCGCTGGTGCGCGAAGCGGCCGTGGTGGCCGTGCCCGATGAGATCCTTGGCGAGAAGCTGTGCGCGTGTGTGGTTGCGGCCGATTCGCCAAGAAACGCGGCCAGCCCGACGCTGGCGCAACTGCAGCAGTTTCTGCGCGAGCACAAGCGGGTGGCGGTCTACAAGCTGCCCGAGTACCTGATGCTGCTGCCCGCCCTGCCGCGCAACGCCGTGGGCAAGGTGCTCAAGCGCGAGTTGCGCGCCATGGCCGAACGGCTGCCCCAGGAGATGCCCCAATGAAACCAACCTTGCTGCTGCTCGCCGGCATGCTCAACGATGCGCGCATTTGGGAGCCGGTGGCCCGCCGGCTCGGTGACGCGGCCGATGTGCGGGTGGTGCATTTCCCTGCTCAGGACAACATGGCCGCGATGGCCGATCACGCCTGGCAAGCCGCAGGCGATGTGCCGGCGGGCCAGGGCCTGGCCATCGCCGGCTTTTCCATGGGCGGCTATGTGCTCCAAGCCATGCTCGCGCAACCACGGCGGCCGGTGGAGGCGCTCGCGCTGATCGACTCGGCCATACGCGCCGAGACGGCCGAGAGCGCCAGCAAACGCCTCAAGACGCTGGAGGCCATCGAGGGCGATTTCGAGGCCCTGACCGAGCAGGTGGCGCGCTGGGGCACGCACCCGAGCCGCCACAGCGACGAGACCTTCATGCAGCCGATCAGAACCATGCTGCGCGAAGTCGGGCCCTTGACCGCCGCCCGGCAGACCCGCGCCATCGCCCAGCGCAGCGACCTGAGCGAATTGATGCGCCGCCAGCAGGTGCCGCTGCTCATCGTCTGCGGCCGCCAAGACAAAGTCACGCCGCCGGCGCTGTCGCAGGAGGCGGCCGACGCGCTGCCCGGCGCCGATCTGCACTGGCTCGAAGACACCGGCCACATGACGCCGCTGGAGCGCAGCGATGAGCTGGCGCAGATCATGCGCCGATGGCTAGCCCGCATCAACGCAGCGCGCTAAGCGCCGGCCTTTGACCCGTGTCCGATCACACCCGCCAAAACCACCACAACACACATCCCCTCAAGCTTGGCCTAGCCCAAACGACCCCCAGGAGACCCCTCATGAACAGACGCCTCATACTTCAAACCGCCGTGCTGGCCACGGCCGCCCTGCCCGCCCTGAGCTGGGCGCAGGCGGCCACGCCCGCAGGCGCCGCCGCCTGGCCCGAGCGGCCGGTGCGCATCGTGGTGCCGTTTGCACCAGGCAACACGCTCGATACCGCGGTGCGGGTGGTGGCCGAGGAGTTTCGAAAAAACACGGGGCACAACCTGGTGGTCGAGGCCAAGCCAGGCGGCTCGGGCATCGTCGCGGCGCAGGCGGTGGCACAAGCGGCGCCAGACGGCTACACGCTGCTGCTGTCCAACACCAGCATGCTCACCATCAACCCGCACACCTTTAGCAAGCTGCCCTACGACGCCGAAAAAAGCTTCAAGCCGGTGACCAACTTCCTGGGCAGCGCCATGGTGATGGCGGTGCACAGCAGCGTGCCGGCCAACAACGTGCGCGAGTTCGTCGACTGGGCCAAGACCCAGGGCAACAAGGTCTCCTACGCCTCCTTCACCGCTGGCAACTCCTCGCACTTCGCCGGCGTGATCCTGAACCAAAAAGCCGGGCTGAACATGGTGCATGTGCCCTTCAACGGCACACCGCCGGCGGTGCAGAACCTGGTGGGCGGTCAGGTGCAGGCCGCCTTCTTGCCGCTGCTGGCGGTCAAGCCTCACCTGGAGGCCGGACGGGTCAAGGTGCTGGCCGTCACCAGTCCGCAGCGCTCGGCCTTGATGCCCGCGGTGGGCACTTTCCGCGAGCAGGGGTATCCCGACATGGAGATTTACATCTGGGCCGCGATCTCGGCGCCAGCGGGCACGCCCGACGCCCTGATTGCGAGCATCAACCGCGAGCTGGTCAAGGCCCTGCGTGCCGGCGAGGTCAGGGACAAGTGGCGCGCCATGGACTTCGAGACGCTGCCCTCAAGCCCTGAGGAGCTGGCCCGCTTTGTGGCCGCCGACTTCAAGCGCTGGGGCGAGGCGGTGCGCCTCTCCGGCTTCAAGGCTTCTGAATGAAGAGCCTGCCGTTTGCGCTGCGGCTGCCGGTGGTGGCCGCGCCCATGTTTCTGATTTCCGGGCCCGATCTGGTGCTCGCAGCCTGCAAAGCGGGCATCGTCGGCGCGTTTCCCACGCCCAATGCGCGGCCGATCGAGCAGCTCGAAGTCTGGATGAAGCAGATCACCGAGGGCCTTGCAGCCGCGCGCGACGCCCAGCCGGCCTCGACGCTGGGGCCCTGGTGCGCCAACCTGGTGACGCACAGCTCCAACACCCGCCTGAGCGAAGACCTTGCCCTGATCGCCAAGTACAAGCCGCCTGTGGTGGTCACCGCTTTGGGCAGCCCCAAGCCCGCTATTGAGGTGGTGCACCATTACGGCGGTCTGGTGGTGGCCGATGTGACCAATCTGGCGCTGGCCAAGAAGGCGGTGGCTGCGGGCGCCGACGGCCTGGCCTGCGTGTGCGCTGGCGCGGGCGGGCACACCGGTTTTCTCTCGCCCTTTGCCTTTGTCAGCGCGGTGCGCGAGTTCTTTGACGGACTGATCGTGGTGGGCGGCGGCATCAGCGACGGCTGGGGTGTAGCCGGCGCAGTGGCCAGCGGCGCCGATCTGGTCTACATGGGCACCCGCTTCATTCCAGTGCTCGAAAGCATGGCGCCCCAGGGCTACCAACAGATGGTGGTGGACTGCACGGTCGACGACCTGTTGATCAGCGCCGGCGTGACGGGCACGCTGGCCAGCTGGCTCAAGCCCTCACTGCGCGCCAATGGCTTTGACCCCGACAACATGCCGCCGGCACCCGATCGCCACTACGACAGCAAGCAGGCTTTTGCCGGCAAGAAATGGCTCGATGTGTGGGCAGCCGGCCAGGGCCTGGGCACCATCCATGCCATCGAGTCGGTGGCGCAGGTGGTGGACCAACTTGAGCAGCAATACCGCCAGGCGGGCCAACGCTGGCAGCACATGAACAGCCCCACAACAGCAAGGACGGCCGTATGAGCGAACCGGTTTTCATTTTGGGCGGTTACCAGAGCGACTTCGCCAAGGTCTGGTCCCGCCAGGGTCAAGATCTGTCCGATATGACGCGCGAGGCCACCCTGGGGGCGCTGCAGGCCAGCGCCGTGCCGGCATCGGCGATCCAGAGCATCCATGTGGGCAATGCCTTTGGCGAATTGCAGCGCGGCCAGGCCCACCTGGGTGCCATGGTGGCGCAGGTGGTGCCCGAGCTGTGGGGTGTGCCAGCGATGCGCCACGAAGGGGCCTGCGCGTCATCGTCGCTGGCCATCCTCAGCGCCATGGCCGAGATCGAGGCCGGCCGCTACGACTGCGCGCTGGTGCTGGGCGTGGAGGAGTTCAAGAACCTGCCCGGCGATCGGGCATCGGTCAACCAAAACGCTGCCGCGTGGCAGGGCCGCGAGGACATCGACTGCACCTTCATGTGGCCGGCGGCCTTTGGGCTGCTGGCGCAGGAGTACGAGCAGCGCTACGGGCTCGATCGCCGCTACCTCAACCGCATCGCCGAACTCAACTACAGCCATGCCCGGCGCAACCCGCTGGCGCAGACGCGCAAGTGGCAGTTTGACGACCTGAGCTTTACCGACGACGAGCAGGCCAACCCGGTCATCGAGCCCGGCACGCGCCGGCAGGACTGCGGGCAGATCACTGATGGGGCCTGCGCCCTGGTGCTGGCCTCGGCCCGCTACGCCCAGGAGCATCTGCAGCGCCACGGCAAATCGCTGGCCGGCACGCCCTGGATCGCCGGCTGGGGACACCGCAACGCGGGCTTGAGGCTCAAGGACAAGCTCGAGCGCAGCCGACAGTCGGACCTCGTGTTTCCGCATGTGCGCCAGGCCATCGAGCAGGCTTGGCAGCGCGCGGGCATCGCGGGCATCGACCAAGTCAGCGGCATCGAGACGCACGACTGCTTTACCACCACCGAGTACATGGCGATCGATCACTTCGGGCTCACGCCGCCGGGTCAGAGCTGGCAGGCGATTGCCGACGGCAGCATCGAGGCGGGCGGGCGCTGTCCGATCAACATGAGCGGCGGGCTCATCGGCTGCGGCCATCCGGTCGGTGCCACCGGCGCGCGCATGCTGCTCGATGCGGCCCGGCAGGTCAGCGGCGACGCCGGCGACTGCCAGATTGAAGGCGCGCAGCGCATGCAGACGCTCAACATTGGCGGCTCCTGCGCCACCGTGGTGAGCTTCGTGGTGAGCCCGTGGTCGTGAGCGCGTCATCGGCTGCCCGGGAGCACGCGCTCATCGTTGAGGCCGTGCGCTCGCCGCGCGGGCGTGGCAACGACAAGGGGGCACTGCGCGGGCTTACCCCCGTTCAGTTGCTCGCCGGCCAATTGCAGGCGCTGGCGGCCAAGACGCAACTTGAAACCTCGCAGGTCGAAGACGTGGTGGCCGGCTGCGTCACCCAAACCGGTGAACAAGGCGCCAACATCGCCAAGCTGGCGCTGCTGCAGGCGTGCTGGAGCGATGCCGTCTCGGCATTGACCATCAACCGCTACTGCGCCTCGGGCCTGAGCGCCGTCGGCTGGGCGGCGCAGCAGGCACTGGCCAGCGATGGACTGGCTGTGGGCGCCGGGGTGGAGATGATGTCGCGCGTGCCGATGGCCAGCGACCAGGGCCCCCTGACCCACGACCGCGCCTTCCAGGCCGACCACGCGCTGGTGCCCATCGGCGTGGCCGCCGATGCGGTGGCCACACTCGAGGGCTTGAGCCGGGCGCAATGCGATGCCTATGCGGCCGCCTCGCAGCAGCGTGCGGCCCAAGCCATCGCGGCCGGCCGCTTTGCCTCGGTCGCACCCGTGCTTGACGGCCAAGGCCAGAGCCTGCTCGCGCAAGACGAAACGCCCCGCCCTGCGACCACCGTGCAATCGCTGGCGCAAATGGACAGCGCCTTTGCCGCCATGGGCGCCAAGCATGGCTGGGACGCCCGGCTGTGCGAGCTTTACGGCTTGGCCTCGATCGACCATGTGCACCATGCGGGCAACTCACCGGCCATGGCCGATGGCGCGGCCGCGGTGCTGCTGGCCAGCCCCGGCGCGGCGCGCCGCTTGCACCTGCGGGCACGCGGTCGCATCCTGGCCTGCGCCAATGCGTCGGTCGACCACACGCTGGCGCTGACCGGGGCGGTCGATGCCACGCGCAAGGCGCTGGCCATGGCGCGCCTTGAGGTGCGCGAGATCGACCTGTTCGAGGTCAACGAATCGTTTGCCGCGCTGATGCTGCACTACATGAAGCACCTTGACGTGCCGCACGACAAGCTCAATGTCAATGGCGGGGCCATTGCCTTGGGCCATGCCATGGGGGCCACCGGCGCGATGCTGGTGGGCACGGCACTCGACGAACTCGAGCGGCGCCAGCAGCGCCTGGCGCTGGTGTGCCTGTGCGGCGCGGCCGGGCTGGCCGTGGCCATGGTGATCGAAAGGCTGGGATGAGCGCAGCCATCGATGTCGAGCGCACGCGCCAGGCGCTGGCCAGCAGCACGCTCAACCACGGCCTGGCCATGGTGGGCGATCGCTGGACGGTGCAGGTGCTGCTGGGCACCTTTTTGGGCCTCAAGCGCTTCGAGCAGTGGCAGCAGGTGCTGGGCATCCCGCGGCACACGCTGGCGCAGCGGCTGCGCAAGCTCATCGACCTGGGCCTGCTCAAGCCGCGGCCCTACCAGCTCAAACCACTGCGCCAGGCCTATCACGCCAGCGCCAAGGCAATGGCGATGTACCCGCAGGTGCTCATGATGTGGGCCTGGGAAAAGCGCTGGGGCGGCCTGCAAAGCGGCCTGCCCGATGCCCTGCTGCACAAGCCCTGCGGACATCTGTTTGCGCCCGTGCTGACCTGCCAGGCCTGCGAACAAGACGCCGACATCACCGCCATGCGCGTGCAATTGCAGCCGACCGCACCGACTGCACCGTCCGAGCCGGCACGATCGGCGCGGCCGGCGCGCACCACGCGCCTGGTCTGGCGCAGCGCCACGCCTGCGGGACTCGATCACCGGGTCGACCGGTGGAACCTGCTCATCGTGGCGGCCGTGGTGCTGGGCTGCCACCACTTTGACCAGCTCAGCCGGGCGCTGGGCATCGGTTCGAGCACGCTTGCGCGGCGCCTGCAGAGCATGGTTGAGTCGGGCCTGCTGCGCACGCAGGCCGACCGACACGACGGCCGCCGGCGCCGCTACACGCTCACCGATTCAAGCCGCGACCTGCTGGGCTACATCGTGTGCCTGTCGCGATGGGCGGGGCAGGCGCATCTGCAGCAAGCCAGCTCGATTGTTCCCATCCATTCCTGCGGCCAGCCCTTTGTGGCGCGGGTGGCCTGCAGTGCCTGCCGGCAGGAGGTCCACGCCTGGCAGGTGCAGCCCCAGTACCGAAGCGGCGAGCCTGCGGGGGCAGCCTCCTCCCACGGGCGCGCCGGTGCGACCGCCAGGCGTGCGGCAGCGGCCGCTGTAGAAGGATCCGATTCATGAACGATATTCAAGCCCAAGGGCTGGCCGTCATGGCCATCGCCTTGTCTGCGCTTTGGCTGCTGCTGCTGCGCCGGCGCTCGCCCGGCCTGACTTGGCGCCAGATGCTCTACCCGGCCATCCCGGTGGTGTGGGTCGTGCTGATGAGCCAGCGCCAGATGTTTGATCCGGCTTTGCGAGAAGCGCTAGAGCGGGCCACGCTCATGGGCCTGACGATCTGGGCCCTGCTGACGGCGGTCTGGGCCTTGGGCACCGTGCTGCGCAACCACAGCATCATGGACATTGCCTATCCCTTGACCCCCTGGGCTGCGACCTGCCTGGCCTGGGTGCAGTGGGGCTCGAACCGCTCGATCCATCTGCTGGTCCTGCTGGCGCTGATGAGCGTGTGGGCCTGGCGCCTGGCCGCTTACTTGGCCCTGCGCTACCTGCCCCATGGCGAGGAGGCGCGTTATGCGCGTTGGCGCGAGCGCGGCGGCCCGCACTGGCTGTGGTGGTCCTACTTCCAGATCCACCTCACCCAGGGCGTGCTCATCTGGATGTGGAGCTGGCCCCTGGCCCTGGCGCTGGGCACCACCGAGGCGCACCCGATCTGGACCTGGGCCGCGATCGCGGCCTGGACGGTGGGCTTTGTGTTTGAAGCCGTTGGCGACTGGCAGATGCACCGCTTTCGCCACGACCCGGCCTGCAAGGGCCAGGTGATGGACCGCGGGCTGTGGGCCTGGTGCCGCCATCCCAACTATTTTGGTGAAGCCATGACCTGGCTGTCTTTTGGTCTGTTTGCCCTGGCCGCACCCTGGGGCTGGCTGGGCCTGCCCATGGTGGTGATGGTGTTTCGCTTCATGAACCAGGGTTCGGCCCTGAGCATGACCGAGCGCTACCTGCTCAAAAGCAAACCCGGCTACGCCCAGTACATGGAGCGCACACCCGCCTTCTTTCCCAGGCCGCCGCAAGGAGGCACAAGATGATGGTCAGTCGACCCAGGCGCGAGGGGCGGTGGATGCGCGCCACAGGGGCACCCTCGGGCTTTCCTGCATTTGCAGCACCGGCTGTGCGCGATAGAGTGAGCAATGCCTCCTGAGATCGTTGCCAACCTTCAGCTTGCCCTCAACGGCATGGCCACGGGCGCCATCTACGCGCTGGTGGCCCTGGGCCTGGTGATCACCTACAAAGCCACCGAGGTGCTCAACTTTGCCCACGGCGATGTGCTCATGGCCTCGGCTTTTGTGGCCTGGGGCTTGATCGTGGGACTGGGCCTGCCTTTCTGGCTCGCCGCGCTGCTGACGGTGGCCTTTGCCGCCGTGCTGTCCTGGCAGATCGATGCGCGCATCATGCGACGCATCGTCGGGCAGCCCCAGTTTGCCGGCGTGATGCTCACGATTGCGATTGCGTTCATGCTCAGGGGCCTGGTGAGCATGTTCTTCGGCCCCGAGTCGCGCTCCTACCCCACGCCCTGGTCGCAGCAGTCGACGCATATCGGCCCGGTGGTGGTGAGCGACCTCAATTTGGTCATCCTGGCGGTGGCCCTGCTGCTGACCGCGCTGATTTATGTCTTTTTGCGGCGCACCGCCCTGGGCGTATCGATCCAGGCGGCCTCACAAAATCAGCTCGCCGCCTACCTCAGCGGCATACGGGTCAAGCGGGTGACCTCTTTGGTCTGGGCGCTGGCCGGCGCCGTCTCGGGCGCCTGCGGCTTGCTGCTGGCCCCGATCGCGCTGGTCGATATTTCGCTTTGGATCGTTGTGCTCAAAGCCCTGGCCGCGCTGGTGCTCGGTGGCTTTGGCAGCATCCCTGGCGCCATCCTGGGCGGGCTGCTGCTCGGCCTGATCGAGCAATTTGCAGGCGTCTACCTGCCCGATGGTTCCAAGGACGTCGCCGCCTATGTGGTTCTTATAGCCACCTTGGTGCTGTGGCCGCGCGGGCTGCTCGGCGAAGCACACGGCCGCAGGGTCTAAAGCATCATGCGCTTTGACTACGACACCTCCTACCTCGACGCCAAGCGTCTGCTGCGCTACCCAGCGCAAAAGCTGGCCTACGCTGTGCTGGCGATCTTGCTGCTGGCCGCCCCCTGGCTTCTGCCCAAGTACTACGTGGGTGAGTTGACCTACCTGTTCATCATGGCCATTGCCAGCCTGGGCCTGATGGTGCTCAGCGGCTACACCGGTCAGGTGTCGCTGGGCCACGCGGCCTTTTTGGCGGTGGGCGCCTATGCCCATGCCTGGCTGCTCGGCCAAGGTGCGCCCTGGCTGCTGAGCATTGCCCTGGCCACTGGCATCAGCGCCCTGGTCGGTCTGTTGCTGGGACTGCCAGCCATCCGGGTGTCGGGCCTGTATCTGGCGATGGTCACGCTG
>JBILGP010000228.1:0-4235 GCA_044350985.1 Polaromonas sp.
GCCAGAGACGCCAAGACGAAGAAAGGCGGCAGGCCGAACAGGCCGAACGCGAGCGGGCCGAGCGCGCTCGGATCGCCAGCACCTTCCCCTACTACGCCCTCGTGACCTGCGGTTTTCGGGGGCAGCACACCAACGTGCTGGCCTGTTTTGCGGGTCGGGTGGGTACCGAACTGGAACTGCGCAACGGCCAGCGGTACGGGCTCTACAAGGTCCACGAAATCAGTGGCTTGGGTCAGGAAACCCGCGAGGGTCTGCGCATTGACCTGCAGAGAAAGTTTGAGCTGCGGGCCCAGAATTCGGACGACACGCTGATTCTGGGCGTCAAAATCATCGATCGCAGCACCAACGAAACCATGTTCGAAAAACAGGTGGGCCGCTTTGGCGTGATTTCCGTCAAGGACTGAGCCAAGGCCCTCTGGCCGCTGGGGCCGCAAGATGACGGTAGGCAGCCGGGCTCACTTGCACCGGCTCAAGCACACCGGCTCTACAGGCGCAGATCAGTCGGCTTTGATCTGGTTGTCCCTGACCACCTTGCCCCACACATCCATTTGCCGCTCAATGAAAGCCCTGGCCGCCTCCGGGGAGCCGCCGGCCACGTCGATACCCTGGGCATCGAGCCGCTTGGCCAACTCGGGCGAGCGCATCACCTTGTTAAGCGCCTCATTCATGCGCGAGACGATCTCCGGCGGCGTGCGCGCCGGCGCGAGCACTGCCCACCACGCCGGTGCCTCGAAGCCGGTAAAGCCCAGCTCGGCCAGCGTCGGGACATCGGGCAAGTCGGCCGCGCGCTTGGTCGTGGTCACTGCCAAGGCCCGTACCCGCTTGTTGTCAACAAAGGGCTTGAGCAAGAACACCGAACCGATGGCCAAGGGCACATGGCCCGCCACCGCATCGTTCATCAAAGGCCCGCCGCCCTTGTAGGGGATGTGCTGAAAATTAAGCCCGGCGCTTTTGCCCAGCAAGGCCATGGCCAGATGGCCCAGGCTGCCTGAACCGATCGAGCCGTAGCTCGCGCCCTGACCTGTCTTGGCGGCCGCCACCACGTCGCCAAAGCTCTTGAAATCGGAGCCCGCCGGCGTGCCCAGGACCATGGGTGCAGTGCCCACCAGCACCACCGGGCTGAGGTCTTTGCGCGAGTCAAATGGCATATTCGGGATCAGGCTGGGGTTGACACCGTGGGTATCGAACACCACCGCAAAGGTGTAGCCATCGGCCGGTGCTGCGGCGACGGCAGCCGCACCGATAGAGCCGGATGCACCGCCCCTGTTTTCGACGATCACCGACTGCCCCAACTGGGCCGACAAAGCCGGTGCGAGCAGACGGGCCACCTGATCGACTGAGCCGCCGGGCGGGAAAACCGCCACCAGCTTGATCGGCTGACGCGTGGGCCAGGCTTGCGCCCAGGCCGACCCTGCGGCCATCCACGAAACCATCAGAACACCGGCCATGACGGCCACCACCTGGCGCAGGCGTTGCAACATCGGAAGTCTCCTTATCGGTCTTGAGAGGAACAATTCATCATAGCGATTGCTGGCGCGCCATGCTTCGGCTGCGCATCACCAGCCACAACGCGATACCCAGATTGAGCAGGTTCCAGGCGATTCCGTTTAAAAAAGCAGCACGGTAGCTGCCAGTGATATCGAACACCCAACCCGACATCCAGCCGCCCAGGGCCATGCCCAGCATGGTGGCCATGATGACCGCACCCACCCGCACACCGGCCTCCTGTGGCTTGAAATGTTCGCGCACGATGATGGCATACGAGGGCACGATGCCGCCCTGAAACAGGCCAAACATCGCCGAAACCAAGTAGAGAGAGACCATGCCGTCAAACGGCAAAAACATCAGCAAGGCCGTGCCCTGCAGAACCGAGCCGAGCAGCAAGGTGCGCAGACCGCCAATACGGTCGCAGATCAGGCCCGAAATCAAGCGGCTGGCGATGCCGCAGGCCAGCATCAGCGAGAGCATCTGCGCGCCCCGCGCCGCACCAAAACCCAGATCGGTGCAATAGGCCACGATGTGCACCTGCGGCATGGCCATGGCGACACAGCAGGAGGTGCCGGCAACGCACAGCAGCAGCTGGGCTCGCAGCGGCGACAGGCCAAAGGGCCGATCGGTGCCGCCAGCTGCCGCGGTGCCCGGACCGGGGGCAGACACCAGCGGCGGGCGCTGCCTCATGGCCAGCGACAGCACCGCCATGCCCAGGCCGCAAACCAAGCCCAAGAGGACATAGGTCTGGCGCCATCCCAGCGTCTCGATGCCTATTTGCACCACGGGCGGCCAAAACGCACCGGCCAGGTAGTTGCCGCTGGCGCACACGGCCACCGCGATGCCGCGTCGCTTGTTCCACCAAAGCGCCGTATCGGCCATCAGGGGCGCAAATGTCGAGGAACTGCCCACCAGCCCAAGCAAGAGCCCGTGCGCCAGAGCAAAAGCCCAGATGCTGCCCGCCATGCTGGCCAGCGTGTAGCCGCCGCACACCGCCGCAGCGCCGACCCAGAGCACCCGCATGATGCCAAAGCGATCGGCCAGCCGGCCGGTGACGATGCCGCCCAGGCCCAAGGCCACCATCATCAAGGTGTAAGGCAGCGCAGCGTCGCCACGCCCCACGCCAAATTCGGCCTGCACCGCCGGCAGCACCACCGACACCACGTACATGCCACTGTTGCCCAACGCCACCAGCCCCAACGTTGCCAGCAGACGCCAGGCGGCGTAGCGCGAGTCGATTAAGCCGGGGTCGGCGGGAAGTGGGGGCATATTGGATGGAGCGGCTTATGCCGGTATCGGCCGATGGGCCCATGAGCGCCCAGTCGAATCTGCCCAGCATAACCGCTCCGGATGCGCTCGCTGAGCCGCCCATCTTCGCAGCCGCAACCCGGTTCCAGGAGCGCTGCCGAGAAGGATCTCGACAGCCGACGCGAGGGGCTGGTTTGATGCGCAAGCAGAGCGTTGTCGCCTCATGCCCGTTTCACATCCGAGCAGGTCGAGTGCGCGCCCTATGCAGACCGTCCTAAAGTTCCCCATCACCCCGGTTGCTATGCTCAGTTAAACTGCCCATTTAATTTTCAAGCGACGGGAGAGCGATGGGCGGCCAGACATATAAATTCACAAACCGCTGGTTTGAAGGCAGTGCAAAAGGGGTGTGGGACTCCCTCATCCCGAGAATAGATCCGACCCGAATATTAGAGATTGGCTCTTACGAGGGAGCCAGTACCTGCTACCTTATTGAAAAGCTTGCGGCCTCGAAAGCCATAGAGCTTCATTGCATCGACACTTGGACAGGTGGAATAGAGCATAAAAAGGGAGGGTCTGCAGAATCAAATATGACCGATGTCGAAAGCCGATTTCACCACAATACCAAAATAGCGATCAGCAAAGTTGAAAATTCCGTCCAGCTCATCCTCCATAAAGAATTCAGTGATACAGCCTTGTCAAGGCTTATTACCGAAGACAAGCAAGGCTACTTTGATTTTATTTACGTGGACGGCTCACACCAAGCGCCCGACGTGTTGTGCGATGCAATTCTTGGCTTTAGATTATTGAGAAAAAATGGGGTCATGGCTTTTGATGACTATTTGTGGCAAGAGCAGCTACCCTACGGAACTGACCCCATACGCTGCCCAAAGCCAGCCATTGATGCCTTTACCAATATTTATTGCAGAAAGATTAGGATTATCAGCGCCCCACTTTTTCAACTGTACGTTCAAAAAATCAGCGACTAAACCCAGTGAGCAGGCGCATTGAAGGCCAAACCCAAAGAAATCGATTAATCTTCAACTTGGACTTCCTTCCTTTTGATTGGTCCGCCGAAAGGGGGCCGATCACGCCCCCCCATCAGAGCACTCCCCCATCACTCACCCATCGGGACATTGACTTCGCGCAAGCCGCCCTGTCTTTGATTTTCGATTTTGGCAACTTGCCGGATTAAACCCAAGCGCTCGGGTTATGATGGTACCATGCCTCCAGTCGACCGGGCCTGGGCATAGTGATCTACCTCAACGATCATCGCCCTGCACACGTTCACGTCATGGGCAACGGCTGTGAGGCGCTGTTCAATCTGAACTGTCCGGGAGGCACGCCAGAGCTGCGAGAGAACTATGGTTTTTCGCAAGCTGAAGTGGGCCGGATTCAGAGGGCTCTGAGAAAGCGATTGGCGCTCATTTGCGCCGAGTGGAGCAAAATTCATGGCAGTGCGTAAAGATGAATTTGAAGCAGCCAATGCGCGCGGTGCTGCA
>JBILGP010000229.1:0-4228 GCA_044350985.1 Polaromonas sp.
GGAAAACGGCTACCGGCTGAGCTCGGTTTACAGCCTCGGTTACCGGCTGGAGGCGCTGACCCAGCGCGGCGGGGCGGCTGATGCCGCGCCGACGGCCGATTCAATGCGTGAAGATCCGCGCCTGGTCGATCACGTTTGAGCGGGCCGGGCCCGACGATTTGCAAATCGTCGGCCAGGCCTTTGCTACACTGAATCCATGTTCATGCACCGCATCATGTTGACGGGGTCGGGTGACCGGGGAGCCTGGCCCTGGCGCCGCTGCCCTTCCCGGCGCGGCTGAAGTTCGACATCGGGCTCCCTGCGGGGGCCCTGCCTTGCGGCACTTTCTTTCTTTGGTTGGCGCCCGAGCTCGCGGCGCTGTGGCGTTTTCGTGCGGCCTACGGCCTGCGGACTCGCCCGTTATCCGGTTCGCCGGATTCCAAACACCCAGGAAAGATTCACACCATGATGTCCGAACTCGAATTCAAGAGCCTTGCGCAGCAGGGCTATAACCGCATCCCCTTGTTGCTTGAGGCCTTCGCCGACCTGGAGACGCCGCTGTCGCTCTACCTCAAGCTGGCCTTTCGCCAAGACGGCGGCAAGCACAGTTTTCTGCTCGAATCGGTGGTCGGCGGTGAACGCTTTGGCCGTTACAGCTTCATCGGACTGCCGGCGCGCACCCTGATTCGCTCCAGTGGTTTTGGTGTCAGCCAGCGCACCGAGGTGGTCACCGATGGCCAGGTGGTTGAGACCTCTGCCGACAATCCGCTCGATTTCATCGCGGCTTATCAAAAGCGCTTCAAGGTGGCGCTGCGCCCGGGATTGCCCCGCTTTTGTGGCGGCCTGGCCGGCTATTTCGGCTATGACGCGGTGCGCTACATTGAGCCGCGGCTGGCGCACAGCTGCCCGCCCGATACGCTGGGCTGCCCCGATATCTTGTTGCTCCAATGTGAGGAGCTGGCGGTCATCGACAACCTGTCGGGCAAGCTCTATTTGATGGTTTATGCCGACCCGACTCAGCCCGAGGCCTTTGCCAACGCCAAAAAGCGGCTGCGAGCCTTGCGCGAGCAACTGCAGTACTCGGTCAGTGCGCCGCAGTTGCGGCCCTGCGCCAGCCATCCGGCCGAGCGGGAATTTGCCAAGGCCGACTACCTGGCGGCGGTCGAGCGGGCCAAGGCCCTGATTGCCGACGGCGACTTCATGCAGGTGCAGGTGGGCCAGCGCATCCGCAAGCGCTACACCGAGTCCCCCTTGTCCCTCTACCGCGCCTTGCGCTCGCTTAACCCGAGCCCCTATATGTATTACTACGATTTCGGGGACTTTCAGGTGGTCGGTGCCAGCCCGGAAATCCTGGTGCGGCAGGAAAGCGTGCCCGAGGGCACCAAGGTCACGATCCGGCCGCTGGCCGGTACGCGCCCGCGCGGGGCCACGCCCGAGCAGGACAAGGTGGCCCAGCAGGAGCTGCTGGCCGACCCCAAGGAGCGGGCCGAGCATGTCATGCTGATCGATCTGGCGCGCAACGATGTCGGGCGGGTGGCCCAGGTCGGCTCGGTCAAGGTGACCGAAGCTTTTGTGGTCGAGCGCTACAGCCACGTCATGCACATCGTGAGCAACGTGGAGGGTGTGCTGGCGGCGGGCCTGAGCAATATGGATGTGCTCAAGGCCACTTTCCCCGCAGGCACGCTCACCGGCGCGCCCAAGGTCCATGCGATGGAGCTGATCGACCAGCTCGAGCCGACCAAGCGTGGCCTTTACGGCGGCGCTTGCGGCTACCTCAGCTATGCCGGCGATATGGACGTGGCCATTGCGATCCGCACCGGCATCGTCAAGGACCAGACGCTTTATGTGCAGGCGGCCGCCGGCGTGGTGGCCGACTCGGTGCCCGAGCTGGAGTGGAGGGAGACCGAGGCCAAGGCGCGGGCTTTGCTGCGCGCCAGCGAACTCGTTGAGGAGGGCCTGCAATGACCGCCTCAGCCATTGGAAGCCCGCGCAGCCCGCAGGTGCTGGTGATCGACAACTACGACAGCTTTACCTACAACATCGTGCAGTACCTCGGCGAGCTTGGCGCGCAGGTGCAGGTGGTGCGCAACGACCAGTGCAGCCTCGAGCAGTTGGCCGAGCGTGCCTTTGACCGCCTGCTGATTTCGCCGGGCCCGTGCGCGCCGGCGCAAGCCGGCATCAGCGTGCCGGCCATCGCGCACTTTGCGGGCAAGCTGCCCATTTTGGGCGTGTGCCTGGGCCACCAGAGCATAGCCGCCGCCTTTGGCGGTCGCATCGTGCGGGCCCAGCAGCTGATGCACGGCAAGACCAGCGTCATCAGCACCACGGGCGAGGGCGTCTTCAGGGGGCTGCCGCGGCAGTTCACCGTCAATCGTTACCATTCCCTCGCCATCGAGCGGGCCAGTTGCCCGCCGCAGTTGCAGGTCACGGCCTGGACAAGCGATGGTGAGATCATGGGCGTGCGGCATCAAAGCTTGCCCATTGAGGGCGTTCAATTTCACCCCGAAAGCATCTTGACCGAGCATGGGCACGCCTTGCTCAAAAATTTCTTGGAGGCCTCATGAAGACTGTAGATTTGCGCAGCGACACCGTTACCCGACCCACCGAGGCCATGCGCCAGGCCATGATGGCCGCGCCCTTGGGCGATGACGTCCTTGGCGACGATCCGACCGTGCTGGCGCTGCAGGAGCGCATTGCCGAGGTCACCGGCAAGCAGGCGGCGCTGTTCATGCCCTCGGGCACGCAAAGCAATCTGTGCGCAATCCTGGCGCACTGCGGTCGCGGTGACGAGTACATCGTCGGCCAGATGGCCCACACCTACCGTTATGAGGGCGGTGGCGCTGCGGTACTGGGCAGCGTGCAGCCGCAGCCGCTGACACAAGATGCGCAAGGCCAGATGCAAATCGCCGAGATCGCCGCAGCGATCAAGCCTGATGATCCCCATTTCGCGCGCACCCGGCTGCTGTGTCTGGAAAACACCTGGGGCGGCCATGTGATGCCCGACAGCTACCTGGCGCAGGCTTGCGATCTGGCGCACAGCAGGGGGCTGGCCGCCCATCTGGATGGTGCCCGGGTGTTCAATGCGGCGGTGGCCAGCGCCGCAAGCGGCCAGAGCGCACTGGCCAGGCTGCAGCAGATCGTCGCGCCTTTCGACACCGTTTCGGTGTGTTTCAGCAAGGGCCTGGGCGCGCCGGTGGGCTCTGCCCTGTGCGGCCCGAGCGACTTCATCGAGCGCGCCCGTCGCATCCGCAAGATGGCCGGCGGCGGCATGCGGCAATCGGGCCTGCTGGCCGCTTGCGCGCTGCATGCGCTTGACCACCACGTCGAGCGTCTGGCCAGCGACCATGTGCTGGCGCAGCGCCTGGCGCAGGGCTTGCGCGGGATCGCGGGCTTGAGCGTGCGCTCGGCGCAGACCAATATCGTGTTCCTTGACGTGGAGGCGGGCCGCTGCCCGGCGCTGGTGCAGTTCCTCAAGCAGCACGGCGTGCTGGTGACCGGGCAGGCCGCCGTGCGCTGGGTCACGCACCTGGACGTCGACGAGGCCGGCATTGACCATGCGATCGCCACTGTGCGTCGCTTCTTCGAGACCGCCCCAGAGCCGGCAGCGCGCTAAAGCCGGCGCCTGCTCGGGCCTAGGCCCTTCATCCCTGACAATTGCCCCCCTTCGGAGTCACGCATGCCCAACAGCCACATCATCACACCCCAGCAAGCGTTGCACCGCACGATCGAGCACCGGGAGATTTTTCACGACGAAATGCTCCACATCATGCGACTGATCATGAGCGGCGAGATGTCGCCCCTGATGATGGCCGCGCTCATCACCGGTTTGCGCGTGAAAAAGGAAACCATCGGCGAGATCACAGCGGCCGCCCAAGTCATGCGCGAGTTTTCGACCAAGGTGCATGTGGACGACAGCACGCATCTGGTTGACATCGTCGGTACCGGCGGTGACGGCTCGCACACCTTCAACATCTCCACCTGTTCGATGTTTGTCGCCGCAGCCGCTGGCGCCAAGGTCAGCAAGCACGGTGGCCGCAGCGTCAGCAGCAAGTCCGGCAGCGCCGACGTGCTCGAGGCCGTGGGCGTGCACATCCATCTGACGCCTCAGGCCATCGCCCGCTGTATTGAGGAAGTTGGCATTGGCTTCATGTTCGCGCCCAACCACCACCCGGCCATGAAGAACGTGGCGCCGGTGCGCAAGGAGCTGGGCGTGCGCACCCTCTTCAACATCCTCGGGCCGCTGACCAAT
>JBILGP010000230.1:0-4214 GCA_044350985.1 Polaromonas sp.
GGTGTTTTTGCCCATCATCAACAAATAGAAAGACCGAAATTCATGGAATGCATAGTCAGCTGGGGCGGCAACCCCGCCATCGAGGGCCAGGGATCGGCCATGTCCTTCATCGCGCAGACCGGCAGTGGCCATGTGCTGATGATGGACGGCGCGCCCGATGCGGCCAAGCCCGAAAACGGCGGTGCCAACCTGGCCCCGCGCCCCATGGAGACCGTGCTCGCCGGCACCGGCGGCTGCACCGCCTATGACGTGGTGCTCATCCTCAAGCGCGGCCGGCACGATGTGCGCGGCTGCAGCGTGCAGCTCAAGGCCGAACGCGCTGACACCGACCCCAAGGTCTTCACCCGCATCCACATGCACTTTGTGGTCACCGGGCGGGCACTGACTGCCGCCGCCGTCGAGCGCGCTATCGCCATGAGCCACGACAAATACTGCTCGGCCAGCATCATGCTGGCCAAGAGCGCCAGCATCACCACCAGTTTCGAGCTCAAAGAAGTGGCATAGCGCCTGGCGGCGGGGCCGCCGGAAAGCCGCGCTCAGTCGCGGGCAACGCCCAACCGAGTCAGCTGCGCATCGACCTTCTCGATCGTCTCGAAAAACAGCTCGCAGGCCGACTGGGCGGCCAAAAGGCTGTCAAGGAAGACCTGAGCGTCGTGCATGTATTCGTGCACCAGCGCATTTCTGAGCCGACGGGCAGCAATAAACGCCTGGGCATCTGGCAACACCTGGGCCTGCTCGGCAAAGGCCAGCGTGTCCAGCAAGGTTCTGGTGGGCTCGCCCACGAGAGCCGCGTATCGAGGCAGCAGCTTCTCGCCCAGATGGTCCTGGAGTCGGGCAAACCGGCTGGCAAAGGCTTCTACCTTCTCGGCCAAGGCCGGCTGCTGGCCCAGGGCTTGCACCCAAGCCCTATCCAGCGGCAGGGCAAACAGCGTGGTCTGGCTGTAGCGCAAATGCTCAGCCTCCTTGTGCGCCAAGGCCAGGCTTTGAAGCACCTGGCTCACATATTCGGGCAAGTAGCGCAGTGTCACAGCCGCATCCCCGTATCGCGCGCGACACGCAGCACCGGCGCGTCGGGCGTATCGGGGTCGCAAAGCAGCAAATCGAGCCTGCGATCGCCGAGTTCGCTAATTAATGCGGCGTAAATCTGCCCCAGCGCTGTCGCACGATTGCCCACAGGATGCGGCGTTTCAAACAGCAGGTCGATGTCGCCACCGCGCTTGGCGTCGTCGGTGCGCGAGCCAAACAAAATCACACGCGCATCGTCACCCAGCACCCGCTGGGCAACCGACTTGATGACCTCAATCTGATCCGGGGCCAGACGCATCCTGAGATTGTCAGGCAAAAGCGTGGGGACGCAGGACCAAGGCGCCACGGCTCCCTGGGGAGGACCTGGTCCTAAATCCGGTGCGCGGTCGTCGTCATCACCTTGGCGGCCGCCTTCATCAGGGCGGTCACCGGCGTGGGCAGGGGGCTGGCCCCGGCCTTGCCGGCGTCGCTGGCATGTCGCGCTTCGTCGTCCATCATCTGCGCCACGATGGCGCGTGAGGCGCGGTCGGCGGCAGGCAGGCGGTCCAGGTGACCGGCCAGATGCGCCTCGACCTGGCGCTCGGTCTCCTGCAAAAAGCCCAGACTCACGCCATCGCCCAGGCGCCCAGCCACCAGGCCCAGGCCAAAGGCGCCGGCATACCACAGCGGATTGAGCAGCGAAGGCCGCGCGCCCAGCTCGTCCAGGCGCTCGTGCGTCCAGGCCAGGTGGTCTTCTTCCTCGCGGCCGGCTTGCTCAAAATGCTGGCGCAGCGCTGCATTGCGCGTGCTCAGGGCCTGCGCCGCATACAGGGCCTGGGCGCAGACCTCGCCCACATGGTTGACCCGCATCAAGGCCCCCGCCTCGGTGCGCTCGGCCGGGCTCAAATCCACCGGTGCCAGGCCAGCGGCCGGATTGGGCCGCCGCGCCCGGGGGGCGGCAAACAAGGTGCGCAAGGCGTCATCGGCGGCGCAAAGCAGGGTGTCGGTCAGGGTCATTGGGCAATCGGGTCGATCCGGGAGATGGGCGCTTTGGGCTGGGGGCGGCGGGCAGGCGGCTGAATTTCCACTGCGGCGCCAGTGTAGGACCAGCTCCGGGACGCTGCCCTGGCCGAGCCCCAAAGTCCCCGCAAACTTTTTGGTCCGCCCCAAGACTGGCGCTGGCGACCCACCCCCCAGACCCTTACCTGTTGCTCAACCACAACGAAACCCAGCCCTTTTAAGCCCAATCCTTTGCCTTGCCGGCGAAGCTCTGTTGCAATCGGTTCAGCTTCCTAATCGGAGCTCGGCCCGAGGACTTGAGTCCCCGGTGCCTCATGTTCAACTTTGGAGATCTCTCAAATGAAAAAATCCCTGATTGCTTTGGCTGCTCTGGCGGCTGTGGGCGCAGTGTCCGCTCAGTCGAGCGTGACGATGTATGGCGTGGCTGACATCGGCTACGGTTCGCACAAAACCAGCAGCCGCGATGGCACGGTTTTCACCAAGACTGCGGGCGTGATGGACGGCAGCAACGCGGGCAGCCGCATCGGCTTTCGTGGCACCGAAGACCTCGGCGGCGGCCTGCGTGCTGGTTTCGTTCTCGAGCAGGGCATCTCCCCCACCCAGCCTGAGGCGTTCAACATCCGTACCGGATCTGGCGCTCACCAGATCGTGGGCAACGGTACGCACACCACCGGAAACAACCGCCAGACCTTCCTGAGCTTGGCTAACTCGATGGGCGAGCTGCGCATCGGCTACCAGTACACCAACAGCTACGCGCTGGTGGCCTTTAACAGCGTGAACCCGTCGGAGTTCCAGGGCGGTAACTATCAAAACGCCAGCCATGCCAACGGCGGGCGCGCCAACGTGATCACCTACATCGCTCCGGCAATGTCCGGCGTGACCTTGACGGCCCAAGTTGGCCAGGGCACCGGTCGCGGTACCGCCGAAGCGGACGCTGTCGCTCGCGGCAATGGCTTCACCACGAACAACAACGAGTACATGAGCATTTCCGCTCTTTACCGTGCTAAGGACCTGTTGGTCGGCGCCGCTTGGAGCAAAGCTGACGTGACTCAGGCTAACGCTGCTAACGCGACGGTTACTAATGCGTTCGGCGTTGTCGGCACCGCCGCCACCGCGGCCAACGCTAACGCGACCACTCGTGAGCAGACGGCCCTGCACCTGATTGCCAGTTACAACCTGGGCGTTGCCCGCATCGCGGCCACCATCACCGACGCCAACAACGGTGGCACGACAGCTGTCACAACCGAGACCAAAACCAAGGCTCAGCAGTACGCTCTGTATGTGCCCTTTGGTGCGGCCGAAGGCTTCATTTCCACCGGCAAGTCCAAAGCCACCCCCGCTGGCGGCACCGCAACCACCGACTCCAAGGGTACCGCTTTTGGCGTTCGCTACAACCTGAGCAAGCGCACCGTCGGCTACGCCTTCTCGGGCACCGATAAAAACGCTGCAGTGTCTGGGGCATCCGGCGCCAGCTACAAAGACAGCAAAACTGTGGTGGGCGTTTCGCACTCCTTCTAATTCCCCGCTGGCCTAGCGCCAGTTGAGATTTAGCAAAAATCAAACCCCGCTCAGGCAACTGGGCGGGGTTTTTTTGTAGGCGCTGACTGCCTCAACCCGGCCAGGCCACGCCCTGCTCGCTCAAAATGGCATCGAGCGGCACGTCGTGGGCTTCTGGCTGCAGGTCGGGCAAGGCGCCGATGCTGTAGCCCAGGCCCACGGTCACTGGCTTTGGGGTGTAGCTGGCCAGGGTGCGGTCGTAAAAGCCGCCGCCATAGCCCAGGCGGTAGCCCCCCGGGCCCCAGCCCACGCAGGGCACCAGCAGCAGCGTGGGCACCACCTCCTCGGTGTCCTTGGGTTTGGGGATGCCATAGGCGTCTTCGGCCATGGGGCAGCCGGGGTACCAGGCATGAAAGCTCAGAGTTCGCGTCTCTTTGTTGACCACGGGCAGCCCGATCTTGCGCGGCAGCTGCTTGGCCAGGCTGTCACCGGCCATGGCCGGTGCATCGGCACTGACCGGCCAGCCCCCCAGCGAAGGGGCCAGCAAGGCGTCTTCCTGCCAGCGATAGAGCGCAGGCAGGGGGTCGAATTCGCCCTTGATCGGCCAGTACGCCCCAATCACGGTGTCGGGCCGGCCCACCAACCAGATGCGTAGTACGCGTTGGAGCAGCTCGGCGCGCTGCAGGCGGTCG
>JBILGP010000231.1:0-4195 GCA_044350985.1 Polaromonas sp.
GAGCAGCTCGTCCATGGCCTCGGTCCACTGGCCGGCAGCCATCAGCAGGCGGGCCTTGGCCAGACGGGTGTCGAAGTCGCGCTTGTTCTGGGCGATGGCCGCATCAAACTGCTCCAGACTCCAGGCGCCGCGCGGGTCGGTGGTGACAAACTGCAAGGCGGCGAGCCACTGCTTGAGCGCTTCAAAGCGCAGTGCCACCGGGATGCGCGCGAGCGCTGGCGCCAAGGCCGCTTGAGCCTCGGGCAGCTGCCCCACCCCGATGAGCAGCTTGATGTAGTCAAAGCGCGCGTCGTCATTGGCCGGGTCGGCCTCAAGCGCTGCCGCCAGCTTGTCGATCGCGCTTTGCAGATCGCCCTCGTCCATCAGCTCCTGCGCCTGCTCGGCATCGACCTGGGCCTGCAGCTCGTCCGGGCTGGGCAGGTGCTTGTCGAGGAACTCCTTGATCCGGCCCTCGGGCAGGGCGCCGGCAAAGCCGTCCACCGGCCGCCCGCCGATGAGCAGGACGCAGGTGGGAATGCTGCGGATGCCAAAGGCGCCGGCGAGCTGCTGCTCGTTGTCGGAATTGATCTTGACCAGCTTGAAGCGGCCCTCGTAGTCGCGCTCGACCTTCTCCAAGATGGGCCCGAGCGATTTGCAGGGGCCGCACCAGGGGGCCCAAAAATCCACCAGCACCGGGGTGGTCATGGAAGCGGCGATGACTTCCTGCTCAAAAGTCGCCATGGTCACATCAATCATGCGGGTATGGTACCCGCTGGCTCCCCAGCCCCGCCAGCGTGGGGGCTGGGCGTAAAATCGATCGCTTCATGACAAGCGCTCCCTCCCCCCTAATCGGCGTGGTCATGGGCTCCAGCAGCGACTGGGAGACCATGGAACACGCGGTGCAGATGCTGCAGCGCTTTGGCGTGCCTCACGAGGCGCGCGTGGTGTCGGCCCACCGCATGCCCGACGAGCTTTTTGCCTATGCCAGCGGCGCACAAGGCCGGGGGCTGCAAGCCATCATTGCCGGAGCCGGTGGCGCGGCGCATTTGCCCGGCATGCTGGCGGCCAAGACCACGGTGCCGGTGCTTGGTGTGCCAGTGGCCAGCCGCCATCTGCAAGGCGTGGACTCGCTGCACAGCATCGTGCAGATGCCCAAGGGCATCCCGGTGGCCACCTTTGCCATCGGCGTGGCCGGCGCCGCCAACGCGGCCTTGTTTGCGGTGGCCATGCTGGCTTTGCACGACAAGGCGCTGGCGCAGGCCTTGCAAGACTTTCGGGCCGAGCAGACCCGCGCTGCCCAGGCGATGACGCTGCCCCCGCAATGAAGCAGCCGGCGGTCCTGCCCGGCGCAACCCTGGGCGTGATGGGCGGCGGCCAGCTCGGCCGCATGTTTGTGCACGCGGCGCAGCGGCTCGGTTATTTCACGGCGGTGCTCGACCCCGACCCCGACAGCCCTGCCGGGCGCGTGAGCCACCACCATGTGCAGACCGACTACCTCGATGCCCAGGGCCTGGCCCAACTGAGCAGCCTGTGCGCGGCGGTGACGACCGAGTTCGAGAACGTGCCGGCCCAGGCCTTGCGCCAGCTGGCCAGCTCGCGCACGGTTGCACCGAACGCGGCCTGCGTGGCCGTCGCGCAAGATCGCATCGAAGAAAAATCGCACTTCCAGGCCTGCGCAGCCCAATCGGGCGTGGGCTGCGCGCCGCATGCGGTCATCCAGAGCCCGGCCGATCTGCAGGCCGTGCCCGACGGTCTGCTGCCGGGCATCCTCAAGACGGCGCGCCTGGGCTACGACGGCAAGGGCCAGGTGCGGGTCAAGACACGGGGCGAACTGGCCGCCGCCTGGAGCGGCGTGAAGCACGTGCCTTGTGTGCTCGAAAAAATGCTGCCGCTGGTGGCCGAATGCTCGGTGCTGGTGGCGCGCGGCCAAGACGGGCAGATGGTGGGCTACCCGGCGCAGCGCAATGTGCATGTGGACGGCATTTTGGCGGTGACGCATGCCTACCCGGGCTGTCTTGCGCCCGAGCTGGCCGAGCGCGCCGAGCAGGCCACGCGCGCCGTGGCCCAGCAGCTGGGCTATGTGGGCCTGCTGTGCGTGGAGTTTTTTGTGGTGCAAGGCCCAGGCGGGCTGGAGCTGGTGGTCAATGAGATGGCGCCGCGGCCGCACAACAGCGGCCACCACACGCTCGACGCCTGCGACCACTCGCAGTTTGATCTGCAGGTGCACGCCCTGGCCGGCCTGCCGCTGCCCACGCCGCGCCAGCACAGCCCAGCCATCATGCTCAACTTGCTCGGCGACATCTGGTTTGACCCGCAAGGCCGCGAGCGCACACCCGATTGGGCGCAGGTGCTGGCCTTGAGCGGCACGCATCTGCACCTGTACGGCAAGACGCAGGCGCGCAAAGGCCGCAAGATGGGACACCTGACCCTCACCGGCGAGCGCCTGGCCGAGGTTCAGGCCGTGGCACGCCGCTGCGCCGCGGTGCTGGGCCTGCCCGGGCTGGACGCATGATCCTGCCCGGCAGCGACCCGGCCGCCATTGCCCAGGCGGCGCAGGCGCTGCGCGCCGGCGAGCTGGTGGGCCTACCGACCGAGACGGTCTACGGCCTGGCCGCCGATGCCGACAACGAGGCGGCCGTGGCTCAAATTTACGCGGCCAAGGGCCGGCCGAGCGATCACCCGCTGATCGTGCATGTGGCCAGCAGCGCGCAGGTGGCGCGCTATGCGGCGCAGGTGCCCGACTTCGCCCAGCGCCTGATCGACGCCTTCTGGCCCGGCCCGCTCACGCTCATCTTGCCGCGCCGCCCGGGCGTGGCGACGGCCGCCGCTGGCGGGCAAGACTCGATCGGCCTGCGCTGCCCCTCGCACCCGGTGGCCCAGGCCCTGCTGCGCGCCTGCGGCCTGGGGCTGGCGGCACCGAGCGCCAACCGCTTCGGCCGGGTCAGCCCGACCACGGCCGCGCATGTGCAAGCCGAGCTGGGCAGCGCACTGCGGGTGCTCGACGGCGGGCCCTGCCCGGTGGGGATCGAATCGACCCTGGTCGACTGCACGCGCGGCGCGCCCGTGGTGCTGCGGCCCGGCCAGATCACGCGCGAGCAACTGCAGGCAGCCTGCGGCCGCAGCGTGGATCTGCCCGCCAAGATGGACAGCGCCGCACCGCGCGCCTCGGGCACGCTCGAGTCGCACTACGCGCCGCAGGCCCGGGTGCGGCTGATGCAAGGCGATGAGCTGGCGCAGCGCGTGCAGGCCCTGGGCACCTTGGCCAACAACCTGGCTCTTTGGTCGCGCAAGCAACCGCCGCAGTTGGGCGCGGGCGTGATCTGGCGCGAGCAGCCGCAGCACGCCGAAGACGCCGCCCGGGAGTTGTTTGCCACCTTGCGCGAATTTGATCTGCACGGCGTGCAGCAGATCTGGGTTGAGCTGCCGCCCGACACGCCCGACTGGGAAGGGGTGCGCGACCGGCTCAAGCGGGCGGCGGCCTGAGGCTCAAGCGGGCACGGCCTTGAGGGCTTGCGCCGCCTGCAGCGCAATCTCGTAGGAGCGCAGCCTGGCGCCGTGGTCGTAAATCTGCCCGGCCACCATCAGCTCGTCGGCGCCGGTGCGCTCGATAAAGCCCTGCATCTGCTCGGCCACTGTCTCGGGCGAACCGATGGCCGCACACGAGAGCAAGTTGCGCAGCATCGAAAGCTCGGGCGCGCCCAGTTGCTGCAAATAGCCCGGCAGCGGCGGCGGCAGCTTGCCCGGCCTGCCGCTGCGCAGGTTGATGAAGGCCTGCTGGGCCGAGGTGGCCAGAATCTGCGCCTGCTCATCGGTGTCGGCGGCAAAGACGTTAAAGCCGAGCATGACATAAGGCCGCGCCAGGCGCGCCGAGGGCGTGAAACGCTCGCGGTAAATGGCCACCGCATCCATCATCTGCGCGGGGGCAAAGTGCGAGGCGAAGCCAAAGGGCAGACCGAGCATGGCGGCCAGCTGCGCGCCGTAGAGGCTTGAGCCCAAAATCCAAATCGGAATGCTCAAGCCGGTGCCCGGCACGGCGCGCACCGGCTGGCGCGGCTCGCTCGAGAGGTAGTCCATCAGCTCGAGCACATCTTGCGGAAATTCGTCGGCGTCCGAGTCGAGCCGGCGCCGCAAGGCGCGCGCAGTCTGCATGTCCGAGCCCGGCGCGCGGCCCAGGCCCAGGTCGATGCGGCCAGGAAAGAGCGACTCGAGCGTGCCA
>JBILGP010000233.1:0-4186 GCA_044350985.1 Polaromonas sp.
AAAGTAAACACATACCACATAATACATCTTCACAGCAGATCAGACTTGAGCTCATCCTTTCTTGAGGAGCCGGGCGATCCAGTGGCGCTGTACGTCGGTCGCCTGGCCTCGGAGAAGAACCTCGGGCTGCTGGCACGCTCCTATGCCGTGATGCGCCAAAGCGAGCCACGCATGCGCCTGGTCGTTGTGGGCGACGGCCCCGAGCGGCAGTCACTGGCGGCCGCTTGCCCGCAAGCGCACTTTGCCGGCATGCAAACCGGCATCGAGCTCGCTCGCCATTACGCCTCGGCCGATCTCTTTGTGTTCCCGAGTCTGTCCGAGACCTTTGGCAACGTCACCATTGAAGCCATGGCCAGCGGCTTGCCGGTGCTGGCCTACGACCATGCGGCCGCCTCAGAGCTGCTGCGCGACGGCCAAGGCGGGATTGCCATCGCCGTGGGCCAGGAAGAGCATTTCATGGCGCAGGCCGGCGCCCTGTGCAGTGACCCGGCGCGGCGCCTGCTGCTGAGCCAGCAGGCGCGCCAGATTGCCCTGGGCCGCAGTTGGGAGAGCATCGTCACCCGCTTTGAGGCCCTGTTGCGCGCCACCGTCGCAGTCCACCTGTACGGCGGCATCAAGACGCCTCAGCGGCCGGACGCCAACGCATCAGCAGCCACAGCAATCCACTGATACAAAGGCCAAAGCCCCACAGCAGGCCCAGCACCGGCACGTCCAGGTGCACCAGAGCCGCGTAGAGGCTCAAGCCCAGCAAGACGCCCGAGTTTTCATTGAAGCCTTGCACCGCGATCGATCGACCAGCGGTCAACACCGCCGCGCCCCGATGCTGCAGCAGCGCGTTCAAGGGCCCCACCATCCAGCCGCCCAGCGCGCCAGCCAGCACCAGCACCGGCACGGCCAACCAGACGCTCTGGCACAGGGCCAAAAGCGGCATCATCAGCCCCAAGGCCAGGCCCATGGGCAAGGTGGCCCGGGCGCCCTCCAGCGTGACCCAACGGCTGGCGGCGCAAGCGCCGATGACCACGCCCACTGCGACGCTCGCCTGCAAGTAGGCGGCCTGGCTCAGGGGCAGGCCCAGCGCATACTGGGCCCAGCGCAGCACCAAAAACTGCAGGCAGGCCCCCACACTCCAGAACAGGGCGGTGACGGCCAGCGACAAGCCGCCAAGCCGATCTCGCCACAAGGTCTGGTTATCGCGCAAAAAGGCTTGGCAAAGGGCCCCCGGATGACTGCTGCCGCGCGGGTAGACGGCGGCGCTGCGCGGCACGCCCAGATTGAGCAGGCCGGCGAGGATGTAGAGCCCGAGCAGCAACATCACAGGCAGGCCCAGGTGGGCCAGGGCCGTGCCCGCGGTAGGCAAGCCCTGCCCGAGATTGATTGCGAGCTCCGATTGGGTCAGCCCCGCACTGACCAGCACCCCACCGAGCACCACACCGAGCAAAGCGGCGCTGACCACGCTGACCTCGATCCAGGCGTTGGCACGCACCAGCAGTTCAGGGGCCACCAGCTCGGTGACCAGGCCGTATTTGGCCGGTGCATAGGCGGCCGCGCCCAAACCCACCAGCGCGTAGGACAGCACCGGATTGATCCCCCACAGCAGCAGTGCGGCACCCAGAAACTTGATCAGATTCATCCAGGCCATCAGCCTGGCCTTTGGCATCGCGTCGGCCAGGGGTCCTACGAAGGGCGCAAGCACGACGTAAAAAGCAATGAACACCCACTTGAGCACGGGCGTCCACCAGGGGGCGAACTGCAGCGCATCGAGCGCAGCGATCGTCAGGATCAGCAATGCGTTGTCGGCCAAGGCCGACACAAACTGCGCAGCGATCAAGAGCATGAAACCCGGCGGCATGAGCCAGGAAGTTTCGAAGCCGGAGATGTCAAGGCCGTGACGCCAAGCAGCGCGCGTCCAGCGTTTGCATGGCGCCACAGACACACACCTGCCACTGAACTGACACGCCCGCGTCACATCGCATCGCCACACTCCATGCCATCGCGTAAACGAGCTCGCACCACACTCCAAGCCGCAATCGAAAAAAGGGGCGAAGAACATGGCACAACAAGGTTCACAAGATGCGTAGGCAGTTCGATGCCGATGCGCCCGACTTCCTGGGCGACGCTTCGGACAGTGCCGCTCACTGCCCCAAACGCCGCTACCGCGCCGTCTTCATCTCCGACATCCACCTGGGCACCCCAGGCTGTCAGGCCGTCGCGCTGCTGGACTTTCTCAAGCACCACGAGAGCGATGCGCTCTACCTGGTTGGCGACATCATCGACGGCTGGCAGCTGCGCCGCCGCTGGTATTGGCCGCAGGCGCACAACGATGTGGTGCAAAAGCTGCTCAAGCGGGTGCGCAAGGGGTGCCGCGTGATCTATGTGCCGGGCAATCATGACGAGTTTGCCCGCCACTTCCTTGGACACCATTTCGGCGGCATCGAAGTCATGGAAGAGGCGGTGCATGTCACGGCCGATGGCAAGCGGCTTTGGGTCATTCACGGCGACTACTTTGATGCGGTGGTGCAGTGCGCCAAGTGGCTGGCCTATCTGGGCGATTCGCTCTACGACCTGTCGCTGCGGGCCAACCGCCACCTCAACTCCCTGCGCGCGCGCCTGGGCATGCCTTACTGGTCGCTGTCGCAATACCTCAAGCACAAGGTCAAGAAGGCGCTCAATTTCATCACCGCCTACGAGGAGGCGGTCGCGGCCGAGGCCAAGCGCCGGGGCCACGATGGGGTGGTGTGTGGGCATATCCACCGCGCCGAAATGCGCGACATCAATGGCGTGGTGTACTGCAACGACGGCGACTGGGTCGAAAGCCGCACCGCTCTGGTCGAGCACTTCGACGGACGCCTAGAGATCGTGGCCTGGATGCCCGGGGCCAACCCTGAGACGCACCCGGATGACACCGGACTGCTGCACACCGACCCACAAGTCGTGATGGCCACGCTGGCCCCCCACCTACAAGCTGCGCCCCAGGCCAGCGAAGCGCTGCGATGAAGCTGGCCTTGCTCACCGATGCGTGGCAGCCGCAAGTCAATGGCGTGGTGACCACGCTGGTGGAGTTGGTGCGCGAGATGCGCCAGCGCGGCCACGAGGTGCTGGTGATCCACCCCGGCCTGTTCAAGACCCGACCCTGCCCAGGCTATGCGGGCATCGACCTGGCGGTCCAGCCCGGTCGCAGCCTGCCGGCTCTGCTGAAGGACTTTGCGCCCGATTGCATCCATCTGGCCACCGAGGGCCCGATTGGATGGGCAGGGCGCTCCTACTGCCGAAAGCAGGGTTTGCGCTTTACCACCGCCTTTCACACCCGCTTTCCCGAGATTCTTCAAGCCGCGCTGCGCATCCCGCTGAGCTGGGGCTATGCCTTGTTTCGTCACTTCCACCGCGCATCGGCCGGGGTGATGGTGCCCACCGAGGGCATGCTCCATCTGCTCAAGACGCGCCGCTTCGAGCGGCTGCTGCCCTGGACCCACGGCGTCGATCTCTCGCTGTTTCCCTACCAGGCGCAGACTCAGCCGTGCGATTTGCTGGGCCGGCTCAGCGAGCCCGTGTTTTTGTACGTGGGCCGCATCTCGTATGAGAAAAACATCCAGGCCTTTCTCGACCTGACCCTGCCGGGCACCAAGGTGGTGTGCGGGGTCGGGCCGCTCGAGGAGGGTCTGCGCGCCCGCTACCCACAGGTGCGCTGGCTGGGCGTGCTGCCCAGGAGCGAGCTGGCCAAAGTCTATGCGGCGGCCGATGTCTTCGTCTTTCCCAGCCGCCACGAAACCTTCGGCCTGGTCATGCTCGAGGCCATGGCCTGCGGCACGCCGGTGGCCGCCTATCCGGTCGACGGGCCGCTTGAAGTCGTGGGCCGCGATGGACAAGGCGGCGTCCTGCATGAAGACCTGCAGCGCGCCTGCTTGCAAGCTCTTGAGTTGCCTCGGGCGAGCGCCCGTGAGCGCGCATCAGCCTTCGAATGGGTTCATGCGGCCTCGCGCTTCGAGACCCACCTGGTGCCAGCGCGCAGCCTGGAGGTGACTCGGCAGCACGTGGTCACCCCTGGGGCCTGAGGGCATCGCCGTGCCTGCTGGCCGTCTGTTGCAGCCCATGGAGTGAACGCTAAGGCCACTTTGGGAACCGCCTTGAGCCATCGATCAAGCCATGGATTGCCACGGCGCTGCGCGCCTTGCAATGACGAAGAGGGCTT
>JBILGP010000232.1:0-4186 GCA_044350985.1 Polaromonas sp.
CGAGTGCTTCGAGATGATGTTCGCCTGCAACAAGATTGGCGCAATCTTGGCCGGCCTGAACTGGCGGCTGTCGGCGCGCGAGATGGCGGCCATCATCACCGATGCCCGGCCCAAGGTGCTGGTGGTTGCAACCGAAGAGAAGCCCTTGCTGCAAGAGTTGAGCGAGCCGCTGCTAAGCGACCTGCAGATCATTTGGCTGGGCGCGGACTATCAGGATCGACAGGCCCAGGCCTTGCCTGAAGATCCAGGGCATACCGGCGCGCACGATGAGGTGGCGCTGCTGCTCTACACCTCGGGCACCACCGGTCTGCCCAAGGGCGTGATGCTGACCAACGCGGGCATGGCCTATACCGAGCAATTGGGGCAGGCTTGGTCTATGGGGCCGAGCAGCGTCAACCTGGTGGCCATGCCCATGTTTCACATCGGGGGCTGCGGCTATGGCAGCAGCACTCTGACGCGCGGGGGCCACACCGTGTTGCTGCGGGAGGTCAACCCGGCGCTGATCGTCGAGCACATTGCGCGGTACCGCGTGACCCACACGTTTTTGGTGCCGACGGTGGTGCAATCGCTGCTGCAGGTGCCGGGGGTCGGCCAGGCCGACCTGTCAAGCCTGGAGCTGCTCATGTACGGCGCCGCGCCCATGGGCGACGTGTTGCTGCGCCAAGCCATGGACACGCTGCGCTGCCGCTTCATCCAGGCCTATGGCATGACGGAAACCTCGGGCACGGTGTCGGTCCTGCCGCCCGAGGATCACGTCACCGAGGGCGAACGCACGCGCCTGCTCAATTCGGTGGGCCGTGCCTACCCCTGGGTCGACCTGCGGGTGGTCGATCCGGCCACCCTGAGCGATGCGCCATCTGGCCAGGTGGGCGAGTTGTGGATTCGTTCGCGGATGGTCATGAAGGGCTACTGGAATCAGCCTCAAGAGACCGCTGCCGCCCTGGTCGATGGGCAGTGGCTGCGCACCGGCGATGCCGCCTACCTCGATGCCCAGGGCTACATTTTCTTGTTTGATCGCTTCAAAGACATGATCATCTCCGGCGGTGAAAACATTTACCCGGCCGAAATCGAGAACGTGCTCAACGGACACCCGGCGGTGCGCGAGGTGGCGGTGATCGGCGTGCCTCACGCCAAATGGGGCGAAACGCCCCGCGCAGTGGTGGTGCTGCGCGCAGGTCGGCAAGCCAGCGAGCAAGAGCTGATCGACTTCACCCGCCAACGGCTGGCGCACTACAAGTGCCCGACCTCGGTGGCGTTTGCCCAGGCCTTGCCGCGCAACGCCTCGGGCAAGCTGCTCAAGCGCGAGTTGCGGCGCCTTCAGGCTGCAGACTCGGGCGCTGTGCAATGAGCGCCGCGCTGTCAGTGCCGCACCCAGGGGTCAAGCTGGCCCGGCGCTGGGTGGTGGACTATTTCAATGCCCACAATGAGGCGGCTGCTCGCGAATTCATCGCGCCCGATTACGCCTTGGAGATTGGGGACCACGTTTTTGACGGACGCGATACGCGCTGGCTGCCCGCGGTGGCGCAGCAGTTCGCGCAGTTCCCCGGCATGGGCATGACGGTGCATCAGGTCATTGCAGGCAGCGGCGACAAGGCCGATCGGGTGGCCCTGTGGTTCAGCGAACATGGTGCGGCCGGCGGTGCGGGCGGCCCAGTGGCCGTGTGGTCGGGCGTGGGCATCTATCGGGCCCAGGGCGATCGCCTGGTGGGCTGCTGCGCGCAGGAGGACTATTTCACGCGCAGCCGCCAGTTGCGCAGCGGGCAGACCGACCCGCTCGACAGCCCCTGCCCCGCGCCCTGGGACACCGTGGCCCTGGGGGCCGACCACGCGGCCGAGGCGGTGGTTGCGGCGTGGCTGCAAGGCAGCTGGCCGCAGGCCGAATCGGCGGTTCAGGTCGACGACGAGCACCTCACCGGGCAGGTCTTGGCCTTTGAGGTGGTGAGCACCGAGCTGGTCGATGTGTTTTCTTCCGGCCCCCATGTGGCCTTCCATGCCCGACAGCAGGGGCGCTACCGCGGGGGCCTGAGCGGCCTGCCCGGACGCGACCGCCTCGAGCCGCTCCATGTCAACGGCATCGTGCGTGTGCAGCAAGGCGCAGTGGTGGGCGGGCGGGTGATCCGCGATCGCGGCGGCCTCAAGGCGCGGCTGCACAAGGAGCAGCCATGAGCGCAGCGTCTGAGTCCGGCAGCGTGGTGATGCACCGCGAAGGGGTGGTGCTGGTGATCACCCTCCAGCGGCCCGAAGTGCGCAATGCCATCGACCGCGCCACCTCTGAAGCGCTGGCCGACGCGCTCGATGTGCTGGAAGCAGATGCCGATCTGCGGGTGGGCATTCTCACCGGGTCTGGCTCCAACTTTTGCACCGGCATGGACCTCAAGGCGTTTTTGCGTGGCGAGCGGGTTGAGCTGCCCGGGCGCGGCCTGGGCGGGCTGACCCAGGCGCCGCCGCGCAAGCCCCTGATTGCCGCGGTGGAGGGGTACGCGTTGGCCGGCGGCTTTGAGATCGCACTGGCCTGCGACCTGATCGTGGCCGCCGAGAACGCCTGCTTTGGCATTCCCGAGGTCAAACGCGGCCTGATCGCAGGCTCTGGAGGGCTGCTGCGCCTGCCGCGGCGCATGCCGGCACAAATCGCGATGGAGCTGGCGCTCACGGGCGACACGCTGTCGGCCAGCCAGGCGCGTCAGTGGGGGCTGGTCAATCGCCTCGTGCCTGAAGGTCAGGCGTTGCAGGCGGCGCTGGAGCTGGCCGGGCGCATCGCGGCCAATGGCCCGCTGGCAGTGCGCCTGAGCAAGCAGGTGCTCAGCGAGTCGCCCGATTGGCCGGCCGATGAAGTCTGGGCACGCCAGAGTGTTTTGCTCGAGCAGGCCATTGCATCGGCCGACGCCCGCGAGGGTGCACTGGCCTTCGCAGAAAAACGCCCGCCACGCTGGCGCGGGGTCTGAGCATGGACAAGCAAACCTTGCCGGGTGCAGCGGCGCTCGATCCCGACGCCCGGCGCCTGCTGGCGACGGTGCAAGCGGCGGGCTACCCGTCCTTCGATGCGCTGACCCCAGCGCAAGCGCGCAAGGCCTACATCGCCGCCTACCCGGTCCTGCAAATCGCCGGAGGGCCCGTGTTTGAAGTGCGCGAGCAGCCGATCGACGGCCCAGGCGGCACGCTTGCATTGCGCATCTACAGGGGTGTGGCGCCCGAACCCGGGCGCAGGCAGGCAGCCCTGCTCTATCTGCACGGCGGCGGCTGGACCATCGGGAACCTGGACACCCACGATGCGATTTGTCGCCAGATCGCACGGCGTGCGGGCTTGTGCGTGATCGCAGTCGACTACCGGCTTGCGCCCGAGCACCCCTTTCCGGCCGCCCTCGATGACGCGACCTGCGCCCTGCGTTGGCTGCATGCGCAGGCTGACGCGCTGGGCATTGCCCCGCAGAGCGTGGGCGTGGCCGGCGACAGCGCCGGCGGCAATCTGGCCGCGGCGCTGGCCCTGATGGCCCGCGATGGCGACCTCCCGCCCCTGTCCTGCCAGGCCCTGATCTACCCAGCGCTCGATCTGAGGGCCGGCTCGGCCTCTTACGAGCGCGTGCAGCGCGATGCCCTGCTGACCGAGCGCACCATGCGTTGGTTCATTGAGCAGTACGCGCCGCACAGCCGGCAGCGCCTGGATTGGCGGGCCTCACCCCTGCTTGCCAGCAGCCTCAAGGGTGTGGCGCCCGCGCTCATGCTCACGATGGCGCACGACCCGCTGTGCGATGAGGGCCTGGCCTATGCCAAGCGCCTGGACCAAGAAGGCGTACGGGTGACCGCCCTGCACCTGAACGACCAATTCCACGGCCTGCTGGGCCACGGCGGCGCGATCCCGGCCGGGCAGGTAGTGACCGGATTTGTGGCCGACTGGCTCGGTCACGAGCTGCACCGGGCGCCCTGAGCGCGGACCGGCAAGCGCTCGCTCCGTATCCCGTGGCCCAGCCCGTGCAGCCTGTGGATTGACACCACGCCTTGGGACCTCGCCCCATGGTTTGGTGGGGCCAAGGGCTGGAGCCAACTGATGGCTCTGGCGCAGGCTTTGACCCACCATCGAGCACCTTGGCTTGACGCTAGACCGACCGGTCTATAGACTCTTTGCTGTGCCCAAGAACCAAACGCAAGATACCCAACCCCCAACCCGTGATCGGCTGGTCGGGGCCATGCT
>JBILGP010000234.1:0-4183 GCA_044350985.1 Polaromonas sp.
TTGTTCAGCTGAGGACTGCCGTGATCACCGTGGCCGCCATCGACATCATGGAGCACTTCTATGCGCTCCTGTGGCCCATGCTGCGCATGTCGGCCCTGATGCTCTTTGCCCCGGTGTTCTCCCTGCCGGCGCTGACCACGCGCCTGCGCGTGCTGCTGGCGCTGGCGCTGGCCGTGATGGTCTACCCCATGTTCGATTGGCCCCGCATCGACCCGCTGTCGGCGCGTGGCCTGCTCGAGGTCGTCAACCAGATCACGATCGGCCTGATGATGGGTCTGATCTTGCAGGTGGCCATTGCCGCGGTGGTGGTGGCTGGCCAGGCCATCTCCAACTCGATGGGCCTGTCGATGGCCATGATGATCGATCCCAATTTGGGCAACGTGCCCACCGTGGCCCAGTTTCTGATCGTGCTGGCCACGCTGGTGTTTGTCGGTCTGGGTGGCCACGGCCTGCTGCTGGCCATGCTGGTGGAGAGTTTTTCCAGCCTGCCGGTGGGCACCTTTGTGATGGTCGAGCAAAGCTGGCGTCAGGTGCTGGCCTGGAGCTCCATGATGTTTCTGGGCGCTGTGCTCATTGCCTTGCCGGTCATGGTCACGCTGCTGTTCATCAACATCGGCATCGGTGTGATCACCCGCGCCGCGCCCAGCCTCAACATTTTTGCGGTCGGCCTGCCGGCCACCATCGTGATGGGTTTCTTGGTGCTCATCATGTCCATGGCCAATATCGGCGCGCGTCTGCAGTGGCTGTGGACCCAGAGTCTGGTGCAGACCCGCACCCTGGTCGGATTGTCATGAGGCCCGCACCATGAGCGACGACAGCGCAGAAAGAACAGAAGAGCCCACCGGCCGGCGACTGAGCAAGGCGATCGAGGAGGGCGATGTTGCGCGCAGCATGGAGTTGCCGGCGGCCGCGGTGATGATCGCGGGGGCCGTCACGATGGCGCTCATGGGCAGTTGGTGGGTCAGCCGCTTTGCCCAGCAGATGCGCGACGGCTTTACCTTTGACCACAAGACCCTGGATACGCCGACGCTGCTGCCCACCACGTTCTTGCACGCCGTCGGCGAGGGCCTGCTGGTGGTGCTGCCCCTGATGGTGGTCACGGCGGTGGTGGCCATTGCTGCATCGGGCGTGACTGGAGGCTTTCACTTTTCGGCCAAGGCTTTTGCGCCCAAGTTCAGCAAGCTCAGCCCCATCAGCGGCGTCAAACGCATGTTTGGCACGCACGCGCTGGTTGAGCTCATCAAGGCGATCGGCAAGTTTTCCGTGGTCAGCCTGGTGCTGTGGTGGCTGATCAACCGTTACTTGGTCGAGCTGATGCGACTGGCCAATATGGGGCTCGAGCCCGCCTTGGGCGCCACCGGCGAAATGATCATGCAGTCGGTGATCTGGCTCACGCTGAGCCTGCTCGTCATTGCGGCCATCGACGCGCCGTACCAGCGCTGGAGCTACTTCAAGAAGCTGCGCATGACCAAGCAGGAGATCAAGGACGAAATGAAGGACAGCGAGGGCCGGCCCGAGGTCAAGCAGCAGATCCGTCGGCGCCAGCGCGAAATGTCCAACGCCCGCATGATCTCCAAGGTCAAGGACGCCGATGTGGTGATCACCAACCCGGAGCACTTTGCGGTGGCCCTGTCCTACGATCCGACCGCCGACGGTGCGCCCATCTTGCTGGCCAAGGGGGCCGATCACATCGCCGCGCGCATCCGCGAGGAGGCCCGGCAAAACGGCGTGGAGATGTTCTCCTCGCCTCAGCTGGCCCGCGCGCTGTATTTCACCACCGAGGTCGATCAGCCGATCCCCGAGTCGCTCTACCACGCTGTGGCCCCCGTCATCGCCTATGTGTTCAGCCTGGCGCAGGTGCGCCCCGGTGTCGAGCCCATGGCCAAACCCAACCCTGAAGTTCCGCCCTCGATGCGCTTTGACGCCGAAGGCCGACTGGAGAGCGCATGAACACCCATGTCGATCTGACCCTGAGCCTGGCTGCCGACGGATCGGCCTTGCCTTCGCTGTTTTTTCGCCCGGCCGATCGGCTGCGGCTCGAGGGCTGCGTGGCCGCCCTGACGCAAGAGGGCCGCAGTCTGGCTCTGTCGAGCCAGCACGATGCCGCCCTCGACCACTATGGGCGCTTGCTTGCTGAGCGCCTGCGCCGGGCATCGCCCAACAGCCAGATCGAGACCTACTTTCCCACCAGCACCGATGCGCTGGTGACCCGCTTCAACGAAGTGCTGGCCGGCCACACCATGCGCGAGGCCATGAGCGAGTCGGCGCCGCAGCAACCGGGCGAGCGCATCTGGCTGGTGCACGATGCTGGCTCGCTGGCCGAGCACGAGTTGCAGTTGCTCGCCCGCCTGGTCAGCAACTTTCCGGGGGCCAACATCCGGGTGGTGCTGCTGCTCGGGCCGGCCTTGCGCAGCCGCAAGGCCTTCGAGTCACTGGGCCGGCGCTTTGTGCGCTGGGACATAGAGGCCCCAACGGCCGAGCAGGCGCAGGCGATGCTTGAGCACGCCCGCGTCGACGGTTGCGAGAACTTGGTCACCCAACTTTTGCGTCGGCTGCAACCGTCCGTGGTCAGCAGCCGGCAGGCCGATTTTTCCAGCGGTACCGCTCCCTTTGGATTTGCCCCGGCGCCGCAGGTCGAATTGGACAAGCCCCAGCCGTCGGCGGCCGCGCGCAAGCGCCCCATCGCGCAGTTGCGCACCTGGGCTGCGGCGCTGGCGAGCCGATTGGCCAGCCTGCGCGCGCGCCGTGCCGACCGCAAGGCCGCGCCCAAGCGCAGCCAGGATGGATCCGCAGAGAAAAGCCGGCGCACACGCCTGCCCAAGGCGCGCTGGGTCCTGGCCATTGGCGGCCTGGCCGCCTTGTCGGTGGCCGTCTCCGCCTGGTTGCACGGCGGGCGATTTGGCGTGAGCAAGCCGGCAATCCAGCAACCGGTCAAGGATGTGCGCAGCGGCGCGCAAGCGCCCGCACTGAATCGGGCCGTCGCTCCCCAACCCCAGGCGGCGCAAGCTGCGGAGTCCCAGACATGAGTGAGCCCCCTTCCATCATTCGGCACGACAGCGAGCATTCGGTCACCGTCACGGAGGGGTCTTTGGTGGCCACCTCCAAGCCGTCCGACCCGGCCGGCCCGGTGGTGCGCCAAAACCTCGCTGGCGAGCAAGCGACCGACGCCCCCGAGCAGGAGGCCGCTGCAGACCTGCCGCCGCCGATCACCGCGGCGGCCGAACCCGAAGCGGTGATCTTCCAGCGCCGGCAGGATGTGCAGGCCCAAGAAGCGCCGCAAGGGTCGGTGCCCGATTCACTGGCGCCGCAAGCCCCGGTGTTCGAACGCCTCGTGCCCGACGAGCCCAAACAGGAACTGCCGTCTGCCGACACTCAGACGGCCTCAGATCGGGTGCCCGAAGCTGCGATGCCCGCAGCATCTGAGTCGCAAGCGCCAGTGTTTGAGCGTCGCCTGAACGTGCCCGATGAGCCCGAGCCGGACTTGCCGGTGGCCAACACTCTGATGCCCGCAGCGCCCGAGCCGCAGGCGCCGGTGTTTGAGCGCAGCGTCGAAGACCATCGCGTGGCGGTACCGCCGCCGACCGCTCTCGATCCTGCGCAGCACGAGGGCGAATCGGCCGTCGACCGTTTCTTGCGCGAGCGCCGGCTGGCCACGCAAGCCCAGCAGGGCGATGAGCCCGAGCAAGGCCCCATTCTTGAGCGTTCGCTGCAGGACCGCTTTGTGGCCTTGCCGCCCGACAGCGCCGGCTCCGCATCTGCCGATGCGCCCGTGTTTGAGCGCGCCATCGCCGATCGATCGGCCACAGTGGCGATCCCACCGGCGGTCGCTGCGGCCGAGCAAGCCATTGTGCAGGCGCCGCGCGAAGGCAGCAGTCGGCCGGTGGCTGCTGCGCCGGCCCTCGAGCCGGTGCCTTGGGCGCAGGCCCAGCAGATCATCGCCGAGACGGCGCAGGACGTGCAGGCCCGCGTCGAGCAGGCCATCGGCGCGGCCGACGAGCAGTGGGCCGAGATGGACTTCCCGGCGCGCGTGGTCAAGCTCAAGATGGAAAACGAGAAGGTGCGGGTCAAGCTCGATGAGCTCGAGCAGATGGCCGAGCAGCAGGCCCAGCAGATGGCCGATCAGCGGGCCCGTTGAGGCCGGCTGTCAATCAACAGGAGTCAGACATGGACAACAACACCAGCC
>JBILGP010000237.1:0-4180 GCA_044350985.1 Polaromonas sp.
TGTTTGCGCTCAACAGCCACATCGACACCATGGCGCGCATGCTCGGCCTGGACACGGTGCAGGTGCACCGCAGCAACGCGATTGGCGCCGGCCAAACCACGGTGCACGGCTGGCGCATCGGCAGCACCGGCTTGCAGCAGTGCCTGGACCAGTGCACCCAGGCGCTGTCCTGGTACAGCCCGCGCCCCAAAGGCGAAGGCGTGCTGCGGCGCGGCAAGGGCGTGGCGGCGGCCATGCATGTCAGCGGCAACCGCACGATTGGCAACTGGGACGGATCGACCGTGGTCATCAAGATGGCCGAAGACGGCCGCGTCATCGTGCACAGCGCCGAAGCCGATATGGGCCAAGGCGCGATGACCATGCTCGCGCAGATCGTGGCCCATGAGCTGGGCATACCGCTGTCCCATGTGCATGTAGCGACGCCCGATACCGACGCAGCCGCGTTTGCGATCGGCTCGCTGGCCTCGCGCGTGACCATCGTGGCGGGCAATGCCGCCATCGTGGCCGCCCGCGCTGCGCGCGACAAGCTGCTGGCTCTGGCCGCCCAGCTTTGGCAACTGGCCCCCGAAGACCTGGAAATCGCCGCGGGCTGCGTGCGAAACAGGAGCACTCCCGAGCGCAGCATGACGCTCGCCGCGCTGGCGCGCGAACACATCTGGCGCCACGGCGGGCACGAGGTCATGGTAACTGGCACCTGGGACGCCAAGACGCAGATGCATGCCGATGACCTGACCGGCAACATCGCACCAGGCTACTCCTTTGCCGCGCAGGCGGTCGAGATCGAGGTCGACACCGAAACCGGCCAGGTGCGGGTGATCGACAGCTTCGTTGCCGACGACTGCGGCAAGGCCCTGAACCCGCTGGCTGTGCACGGCCAGAGCAACGGCGCGGCGGCGCAGGCCATCGGCTGGACGCTCTACGAGCAGCTGCATCTTGAAGATGGCCGTATCGCCAACGGCAACTTTGCCGACTACACCATGCCCACCACCGAGGCGCTGCCGGCGCTGCGCAGCGGCATCGTCGAGTCCAACGACCCCAACGGGCCCTACGGCGCCAAGGGCGCCAGTGAGACGGCTATCCTGATGGGCGCCCCTGCGATTGCCAATGCGCTCTTCGACGCAGTGGGCGTGCGCATCACCGAGCTACCGATCACGCCCGAAAAGGTGCTGGCGGCGCTGCGTAAACAAGCCACGGGGGAGCGCGATCATGCGTGACTTCGACTTCCTCAAGCCCACATCGGTGGATGAGGCCAGCCGCATGCTGGCCGACCTGGGCGAAGACTGCCGCGTCATGGGTGGCGGCACCGCCCTGCTGCTGGTCATGCGCCAGCGCATGCTCAACCCCTCGCATGTGATTGCCGTCGATCAGATCGCCGCGCTGCGAGGCATCAGCTGGGACGATGGCCAGGGCCTGCGCATCGGGGCGCTGTCGCGGCACACAGACCTGGCCTGCAGCGATGTGATCAAGACCCATCACCCCGTGCTCGCCGAGATGGCCGCCCAGGTGGCCAACCCGCAGGTGCGCAACCAGGGCACGCTGGGCGGCAACCTGTGCTATGGCGATCCGTCAACCGATCCGCCCGGGCTGCTGATGGCCCTGGGCGCCCAGGTGGTGCTGCAAAGCTCACGCGGTCAGCGGGTGCTGAGCATGGAGGAATTTTTGCTGGACTTTTTTGCCACCGCGATTGAAAGCGACGAGTTGCTCGTCGAGGTGCGCGTGCCGCCGATGGCCGCCGGATCGCATGCCCAGTACACCCGCTTCAAGCGCACCGCTGCCGAGCACCGGCCCCTGGTCAGCGTATCGGCCGTGGCACGGCTCGAACAAGGCCACTGCCAGGACGTCCGCCTCGTGATCGGCGCCTCGGTGGCGGTACCGCGCCGAATCAGCCAGGCCGAGCAGTTTCTGCAAGGCAAACGTGCGAGCGCCGATATCGCCACGCAAGCCGCGCAGATCGTCGCGCAGGCGATCGAGCCGCTGTCCGATTTGCGCGGCTCGGCCGATTACCGGCGCGAGATGGTTCGCGTCCAGACCCAGCGCACGCTGCAAACCCTGTTCACCCGCTGGGGCTCACCCAAGGAGAGCGCATGAGCACGCACACGCTTTTTCTGCACGTCAATGGGCAGCCGGTCCAAAGCGAGGTGCCCGCACGCCGCCTGCTCAGCGACTTTCTGCGCGACGACCTGCATCTGACCGGCACCAAGCGCGGCTGCGAAACCGGCACCTGCGGCGCCTGCTCGGTGCTGCTCGACGGCCGGCTGGTCAAGTCCTGCCTGAGTCTGGCGGTGCAGGCCGAGGGCTGCAGCATCAAGACCGTCGAAGGCCTGCAATCGGGCGATCGCCTGCACCCACTGCAAGAGAGCTTCATGAACTGCGGCGGCCTGCAGTGCGGCTACTGCACCCCGGGCTTTCTGATGGCCGCCTGCGCCCTGCTCGAGCAGCATCCACGGCCCACCGAGGCGCAAATTCGCGAAGGACTGAGCGGCAACCTGTGCCGCTGTACGGGTTACACGCAGATCGTCGAGTCGGTGCAGCAGGCCGCGGAGCACATGCATGGAAATTGAAAAATCCATGCGCTGCAATGCCCCGGCCCAAGCCGTCTGGGCCCTGCTGCTCGACCCACAGACCATGGGCGCTTGTGTGCCCGGCATGAAATCCATCGACGTGCTCAGCCCGACCGAGTACCTGGCCGAGATGCATGTGAAGTTTTCTTTTATCAGTGCCAAGTTCAAGCTGCGCACCACGGTGATCGAGCAACGCCCACCGAACTACCTGCACAGCCAGGGCACGGGCGAAGACAATTCGCTGGCCAGCACGCTCAAGCAGGACAGCGAAATCTTTCTGATCGAACAGCCCGATGGCCAGACCGAGCTGCGCATGAAGGTGCAGGTTCAGGTGCTCGGACGACTGGGCACCTTTGGCCTGAGCGCCATGAAGACCAAGGCCGACCGGCTGTGGGAAGAATTCGCCCGCAACCTGCAGTCTCGGTTGGAGTCTCAAGCGCCAGCCGGCGCTTGAGGCGCGCGCCCATCGCGCCGAGGGCGGCGCTCCTACGAGGGGGGCGGATCAGCGGCGGGGCCTTGTGTTGTGGGAGCCGCGCCCTCGCGGCGATGGGGCGCCAAATCAAAGGCCGCATCGTGGCGATGGGGCGCCAGATCAAAGGCCGCATCGCGCCGAGGGCGGCGCTCCTACAAGGGGTCGGCCAGCGCCACCTGCCAGGCGTCATAGGCGTAGACCCAGTCGGCATTGCCCTGGGTCTTCATCCACTGGTTGCCGCGCGAGCCGATCTGGATCTCGGCGGTGCGCTTGAGGCGGCTTTGCGCGTAGCGGCGCAGCGCCTCGGGCACATCGTCGGCATGGTCCAGGCAGCGGGCGAGCACCACCGCGTCTTCGATCGCCATGCCGGCGCCCTGGGCCATGAAGGGCAGCATCGGATGGCAGGCATCGCCGAGCAGCGTCACCCGGCCGCGTGACCACTGGGGCAACGGGTCGCGCTCATACAAAGCGCTTTTGGTCACACTCTCGCAGGCCTCCAGCAAAGCCCGAGCGTCGGGGTGGTAGTCGCGGTAGAAGCTGCGCAACTCGTGCACATCGCCCTCACGGGTCCAGGACTCTTCGGTCCAGCTGTCCTGCGCCGTCGTGGCAAACACAAAAGTGTCGCGACCCTGGTTGAGCGGAAAGGTGACGATCTGGCTGTGCGGGTTGGGGCCCCACCACTTGGTGAAGGCCTCGATCTCGGGCACCTGCCTGACGCGCTCGGTGGGCACCACCGAGCGAAACGACACCACACCGGTAAAGCGTGGCTGCTCGGCACCAAACAGGCTCTGGCGCACGCGCGAATGAATGCCATCGGCGCCGACCACCACATCATGACTCGCTGTCGATCCGTCTTCAAAGGACAACTCGACCTGCTGGTCCTGCTCGCGCAGGCCGCGCAAACGCTGGCCAAGTCGAACCCGATCGCTCGCCAAACCAGCCGCCAGCACGCCCAGCAAATCGGCACGGTGGATGGTCAGCTGCGGCGCGCCATAGCGCTGCTCGGCCGCATCGCCCATCGGCAGGCGCGAGGTCTCCAGACCGGTGTCCCAGTCCCGGCTGATGCGAAAGGTCGGCCGCGCCGCATGGGCGCGAATGCCCTGGGCCACCGCCGGGCCCAGGCCGTCGAGCGCGCGCACCGTGTTGG
>JBILGP010000236.1:0-4180 GCA_044350985.1 Polaromonas sp.
GCGCATGAGGAGCGCCTGATGAACCAGTACCGGCACCTGTCGGCCTTTCCAGAAAACCGCGAGGTGTTGCAAGCGCTCAAATCGCGCGGGCTGCGCACCGGCATTTTGTCCAACGGCGATCCGGCCATGCTGGACGTGGCGGTCAAATCGGCCGGCCTGGTCGACTTGCTTGACCATGTGATCAGCGTCGATGCGGTGCGAGCCTACAAGACCGACCCCAAAGCCTATGCGCTGGGCGAGCAGGCCACCGGCATGCCGGCCGCGCAGATTGCATTTGTGAGCAGCAACGCCTGGGACGCGCTGGCGGCGACCTGGTACGGCTACGCCACCGTCTGGGTCAACCGACAGGGCTTGCCCTTCGAAGAGCTGGGCACCCAGCCCCCATACAGCGGCCCGAGCCTGCACGCGGTGCTGCAAGTGCTGCCGCCGGCCTGAACGTGCCCCACCTGATTTCAAACTTCCCGACCTTGTCCTTCATGAAAGACCTCACCATGACCGAACGCATCACCGTCCATCGCCTGCAAGTGGCGCGCGAACTGCATCGCTTTATCGAAGAGCGCGTGCTGCCGGACAGCGGCATTTCGAGCCAGCGCTTCTGGCAAGGCTTTGATGCGATCGTGTCCGATCTGGCGCCCAAGAACATCGCCCTGCTGGCCGAGCGCGACCGTTTGCAAAGCGAGCTCGACGCCTGGCACCAGGCCCACCCCGGACCGATTGCCGACATGCCGGCCTATCGCAAATTCCTCGAAAAAATTGGTTACCTGGTCGCACAGCCCAAAAAGGTCAAGATCACCACCCGCCAAGTTGACGACGAACTGGCCGTGCAAGCGGGCCCACAGTTGGTGGTGCCGGTGCTCAATGCCCGCTATGCGCTCAATGCCGCCAACGCACGCTGGGGATCGCTCTATGACGCCCTTTATGGCACGGACGCGATTTCCGAAGCCGACGGCTGCGAGAAAGGCAACAGCTACAACCCCAAGCGTGGCGCCAAGGTGATCGAGTACGCCCGCTACGTCCTGGACCGCACCGCACCGCTGCGCAAGGGCTCGCACATCGACGCGGTGGGCTACCGCATCAAAGACGGCAAGCTGCAGGTCAAGCTCAAGGATGGCAGCAAAACCAGCCTGGAGCATGCCAAGCAGTTGGTGGGCTATCAGGGCCAGGCCGACGCACCAAGCTCGGTGCTGCTGGTGCACAACGGGCTGCACCTGGACATCCGCATCGACCGCAACACACCCATAGGCGCCAGGGACGCCGCGGGCGTGTGCGACCTGGTGGTGGAGGCGGCGCTGTCGACCATCTTGGACCTTGAAGACTCGGTGGCCGTGGTCGATGCACAAGACAAGGTGCTGGCCTACCGCAACTGGCTGGGCATCTTGCAAGGCACCCTGACCGAGGAGGTCAGCAAGGGCGGCACCCGGTTTACGCGCGGCCTCAATGGCGATCGGCTCTACAGCGCGCCATCGGGCAAGGGCCAGGTCAAGCTGCACGGCCGCTCGCTCATGTTTGTGCGCAACGTTGGCCATCTGATGACCAACCCCGCCATCACCTACATCGATGGCCAGGGCCAGTTGCGCGAAATTCCTGAAGGCATCATGGATGCGGTGATCACCACCACCATCGCGCTGCACGACCTCAAGCGCAGCAAGAAAGACGCGATTCGCAATTCACGCAAGGGCTCGGTCTACATCGTCAAGCCCAAGATGCACGGCCCGGCCGAGGTGGCTTTTGCCGACGAGCTGTTCGGCCGGGTCGAAGAGATGCTGGGCCTGGCGCCGAGCACCGTCAAACTGGGCATCATGGACGAGGAGCGGCGCACCAGCATCAACCTCAAGGCCTGTATCGCGGCGGCCAAGAGCCGTGTGGCCTTCATCAACACCGGCTTTCTCGATCGCACCGGCGACGAGATGCACACGGCCATGCTTGCTGGCCCCATGATGCGCAAGGGTGACATGAAGGCCAGCGCCTGGATCCAGGCCTACGAGCGCAACAACGTGCTGGTGGGCCTGTCCTGCGGGCTGCGCGGCAAGGCCCAGATCGGCAAAGGCATGTGGGCCATGCCCGATCTGATGAAGGCCATGCTCGAACAAAAGATCGGCCACCCCAAAGCCGGCGCCAACACCGCCTGGGTGCCCAGCCCCACCGGCGCCACGCTGCACGCCATGCACTACCACCAGGTGCTGGTCAGCGATGTGCAAAAAGAGCTCGAGAAAATCGATGCCGACGCCCAGCGCGAGGAACTGCTCAACGGTCTGCTGACGATTCCCGTGACGGCCACGCCCAACTGGAGCGCAGCCGACAAGCAGCAAGAGCTTGACAACAACGCGCAGGGGATTTTGGGCTATGTGGTGCGCTGGGTCGACCAGGGCGTGGGCTGCTCCAAGGTGCCCGACATCCACAACGTGGGCCTGATGGAAGACCGCGCCACGCTGCGCATCTCCAGCCAGCACATGGCCAACTGGCTGCACCACGGCGTGGTGAGCCAAAAGCAGGTGCGCGACACATTCGAGCGTATGGCCGCGGTGGTCGACCAGCAAAATGCGGGCGATCCGCTTTACCAAAAAATGGCCGGCCGCTTTAACAAGAGCGCAGCCTACAAGGCCGCCTGCGACTTGGTGCTCAAGGGCAAGGAGCAGCCCAGCGGCTACACCGAGCCGCTGCTGCACGCCTGGCGCCTGAAGGTCAAGGCAGCCAGCGCCTGAGGCTGGCTGCCCGGTAGAGGCGGGCTCGGCGCGAAACGGCCCGCGCCGACAAGGGTTCGACCGCGCGTCCGACGGCCGGCAGGGCCTGCGGCGACCAACATAGGGCAAGGTCTCTGAAGGCCTCGCCCCTCGTTCGGCTCGCGCTCTGGGGGCATCGCCCCAGGAGCCTCATGCCATGCCCCATCGCCTGCCCAGCCACCCCATGCCCCTGCCAGGGGCACCGCCGCCTGACAAGCCCGACGAGACCACCCATCAGCCGGTGGACCCGGACGATGGCAAGAGCGCAGCGCCGATTGCTCAGGACCAAAAGGATGCCGATTGGCAGCCCCCGCCCTGATGGAGCCTTGATGCACCCTGGGGGCGACCGCCGCGGTTTGAGCCTGCTCGAGTTGCTGGTGGTACTCAGCGTGCTGGCCCTGGCCTCAGGTGGCGTGATCTGGCGCTTGTACGACCCGGCGGCGCGACAGCTGCAACAAGAAGCCAGCCGGCTGGCAGCGGTGCTAGAGGCTGCACGCAGCCAGTCGCGCGCACGGGGGCAGGCGCTGCGCTGGCGCACCACGCCTGAAGGTTACGCATTTGACGGCGCGGCAGGACTGCCGCAACCCGCGCCGTGGCTGTTCGTGGATACGCGAGCCCAGGTGCTGAGGGCGCAAGCCTTGCTGTTGGGGCCAGAGCCCGTGATCGGCAGTCAGGCCGTCGTGATCACCCATGGGCCCACCGGCCGCAGCGTGTGGGTGCTCACCGACGGGGTGCGGCCGTTTAAAGTGCAATGGTCGACGCCAGCAGCCGACTCAAGCGGCAATTGATGGCAGCGCGCGGCCTGACACTGATCGAGGCGCTGCTGGCGCTGGCGGTCATGTCCCTGATGGCGATGATCAGTTCACGCGCCATCGACGGCATGGTGCGCAGCCAGAGGCAAGCGCAGCAGGCCGGAGCAGACCAGGCGAGCCTGCAGATCGGTCTGGCGCAGTGGACGCGCGACCTCGACCATTTGAGCCGCACCCCCTACCTGAGCGCCGTGCACTGGAATGGGCGGGTGCTGCGCCTGGTGCGCCGCTCGGCCAGCGAGGAGGCGCTGCAGGTGGTGGCCTGGAGCGCCGACGGGCAGGTGTGGCAGCGCTGGCAATCGGCTGCGCTGCGTGATCGCTCGGCGCTGATGCAGGCCTGGCAGGACGCTGGCGCAGCGCAAACGGGTGCGGCAAGTGCGGCGCGTGCGGCCGCCGTGGCGCAGAGCATCGAGCCCAGTCAAGGGTCGAGCGCGGTGCTGCTCGAGGCGGCGCAATGGAGCCTCCAATACTGGGAGGCGGGCCGATGGATTGCGGCGCAGGTGCTGCCCGATGAGGGCGCCGACGCGGCGGCCGGGCGTATCGTCGAGACGCCCAGCGCCATCCGCTTGCAGCTGCGCTGGGCACAGGGTCCACCGCAAAGCCTCGTGCTCGACTGGATCGAGCGCAGCCGGCCATGAGGGCAAGGCCGGC
>JBILGP010000235.1:0-4180 GCA_044350985.1 Polaromonas sp.
GGCCGACCACGCCGTCGCCGCGGATGCACACATCGAATTCTTGACTCATGGCGCATTGTAGAAACACGGTCAAAATAGTGCCCGTAGGCCTTACAAAAAGAAACGGATAGACGCCATGACTTCAACCGCCTTGCCCCTGCAAGCCGTCATCTCGCAACTGATCGTCTACCCGGTCAAGTCCTGCGCGCCGGTGCTGCTCAAGCGCGCTTTGCTCACCGACCAAGGGCTCGACCTCGACCGCGCCTGGATGGTGGTCGATGAGCGCGGGCAGTTCTTGTCGCAGCGCGAATGCCCACGCCTGGCGCTGGTGCAGCCGCAGCTGCGCTTGTCCGACCTGATGCTGCGCGCGCCGGGCATGCTGGCCTTGCACCTGAGCCTCGACGGGGTCGAACAGGCGGCCAAGGTTTCGCTCTGGGACGAGGCGATCGACGCCTGGGACATGGGCGAGCTGGCGGCGCAGTGGTTCAGCGATTTCCTGGGCTGCCCCGCTCGCCTGGTGCGTTTTGACCCGCAGTTCGAGCGCGTCTCAGACCGGCGCTGGACCGGCGGGCAGACCGTGCTCAATCCGTTTACCGACGGCTTTCCGCTGATGCTGCTGGGCCAGCCATCGGTCGATGGACTCAACGCGAGGCTGCAAGCTGCCGGACTCGGGCCGGTGGACATGCTGCGCTTTCGGCCCAACATCGTGCTGTCGCCCACTGACGGCCAGAGCTGGGGCGCGCATGACGAAGACCGGGTCGAGACGCTGCAGATCGAGACCGGCCAAGGCTTGATCCGGCTCAAGTCAGCCAAGCCTTGCAGCCGCTGCCAGATGGTCGATGTCGATCCGCAGACGGCGCAGACCGGCTCCCATGTGCTGTCGAGCCTGCGAAGCTACCGCCGTGATCCGCGCCTCGATGGCGCCATCAGCTTTGGTGTCAACCTGATGGTGCTCGAGGGCTTTGATCAGGAGCTCGCTGTTGGCCAGACGGTGCGTGCGAGCCTGCGGGGCGACTGACCTCAGGCCTTGATGCCCAGCCGATGCCGCCTGCGCAGCAGCGCATGCAGGGTCAGGCCCACGCCGGCCATCACCAGGGCCCCGGCACTGATCACCACGCCCGAGCCCAGCGGTTCGATGAGCCAACTGCCCAGCAGCACGCCCAGCGCCTGGCCCATGAACAAGGCGGTTGCAAACAGCGATACCGCCATGCCGCGGCTTTCGGGAGCCATCTGGGTGGCCAGGGTTTGCAGCGTGTTGTGCAACATGAAAAAGGCAAAGCCGCCGCCCAGCATCGCCAGGGCGATGGCCTGCCACCACGGGCTCCATGCCGCGGCCAGCAAGGCCAGGGCCACGCCCAGACCGCCGATCAGCACCATGGCGCGCTCGCCGAGCAGGCCGATGACGCGCCGGGCCAGGGCCATGTAGAGCACGCCGCCGAGCCCCATCAGGGACACCACCGAGCCTGCACTTGAGAGCGACAGGCCGTGCTGCAGATGCAGATGGGAGGCCACAAGGGCCAGCATGCCAAAGGCACCCGCCCCCTGAAACACGGCCAGGGCGATCATTTTGCGCACCCAGCTGCTGCGCATCAGGGCCAGGGTTTGGCCGACCATGCCGGGCGCGTTCGCATCGACCACGGGCATCGGCGCGCCCGCTCGCTGCTGCGCCTGCCAGTTGCGCTGCAGCAGCCAGCCGACGCCCAGAAACAGCACGGTCATCAGCACGAAAGCCCAGCGCCAGCCGACGGTGTCGCTGAGCAGCCCGCCGAGCAATTGCCCGGTGAAGATGCCGCTGGTGGTGCCCAGGCCCACCCGGGCCAGGGTTTCCTGGCGCCTCTGGTAGGGCACGGCATCGCCGGTCCAGGCCAGCGACATCGGAATGATGGCTGCGGCAAAGGCCGCTGCCAGCACCCGGGCCATGACCAGAGCCTCCAGGCTGCCGGCCAGCACCGCCAGCGCGTTGCCCACGCCGCAGGCCAGCGCGGTGTAGGTCACGACGCGCCACTTGCCGTGGCGGTCACCGAGCGAGCCGTAGAACACCTGGGCCAAGCCGTAGGTCACCGCGAACAGCGACACCACCTGGGCGGCGGCGGCCAGGCTGGCATCGAACTGGCGCGACAGCTCAGGCAGCATGGCATCGCAGATGCGCTGGCTCATCATGCTGGCGCAGCAGGCCAGCGAGAGCAGCAGCACCGAGCGGTCGATCTCGGCACCCGTGGCCGGGCCGCCGGGGCGCACCGGCGCCGCCTCAGTCAACCTTGGCGCCCGAGTAGCGGATCGGGCCAGCGCGGGTGCCCAGCTCCTGGCGGATGTGGCGAGCCATCTCGCGCCCGTCGCCGGCGACCAGGTCGTAGCCCTTGCCGTCGACCTCACGCTCCTTGAAGGCCGGCTCGCGCAAGATGCTCACCACGTCGCGGCCGATGCGCTCGACCGTGGCCGCAGGCATGGCAACCGGCGCGAGCAGGCCGACCCACACATTGGCGTCGACCTCCGGATAGCCCTGCTCGGCAGCCGTGGGCACGTCGGGGAAGGCCGGGTGGCGCGTCTTGCCGCCGTAGGCCAGAGCCTTCATGCGCTTGCTTTGCAGATGCGGCCGCGCCGACGGGATGCCGGCCCAGGTCAGCGGGATCTCGCCGCTGACCACGGCGCTGACAGCCTGCGGAATGCCGCGGTAGGGAATGTGCACGATGAAGATGCCGGCCTTTTGCTTGAGCATCTCGGTGGCCAGCTGCGGCTGGCTGCCTGCGCCGTAGGAGGCGTAGGAGAGCGAGCCGGGCTGCTTGCGCGCCAGTGCCACCAACTCGGGCAGCGTGTTGGCCGGCAGCGAGGCCGAGGCCACCAGCAGCTGGCTAAAGGACACCATGCGCGAGATGGGCGCGAAATCGCGCTCAAAGTCGTAGGGCAGCTTGTTGTACAGGTGCGGGTTGATGGTGAAGGTCGCATCGGTGGTCAGCAGCAGCGTGTGCCCGTCGTTGGCACGGGCCACCATCTCGGTGCCGATCAAGGTGTTGGCACCGGGCCGGTTGTCCACCGTCACGGGCTGCTGCCAGCGCTCCTGCAGCTTTTGCGCCAGCGCCCGGGCCAGCACATCGACGCCGCCGCCTGCCGGGTACGGTACGATCACCCGAACCGCCCGGTTGGGCCAGTCACCGGCGGTCTGCGCATGGCCCACAGCGGCCCACAAGCTCAAGGCCAGAGTCACGATCGCTGAGCGATATGTCATCAAAAATTCCTTTTGGGTCGGCTCAGATTGAGCAACGGGTCGATTCTATGGGCCTCATCGGCTCCGACTGGGGCGCCGCCAGCCAGGCTGACAGCGCCCAATGGCCCCCACTGCCGGCCCTGCGGCTGGCGCGCATCCCGGCCGGGGCGCGTGCGCGCTTCCTGGGCGATCGCTGGTCTTATCTCGAGGCGGGCCCGCCGCAGGCCCCAGCGGTGGTGATGCTGCACGGCATAGGCGCGCACGCCGAGTATTTTCGGTTTCAGCTCGCGGCCTTGTCGTCGCAGTGGCGCGTGATCGCCTGGAATGCGCCGGGCTACGGCCTGAGTGACAACCTGCGCAGCGAGCAGCCGCAAGCGTCGGACTATGCGCAGGCGCTGGACGATTTTCTGCAGGCGGTGCAGGTCGATCGCTGCGTGCTGGTGGGTAACTCCTTTGGCTCTGCGGTGGCCCAGGCCTTTGCGATTGCCCAGCCGCAGCGCGTGATCGGCCTCGTGCTGACCGGCGCGGGCATCGGGCAACGGCAGCTGGCACCCGCGCGCCGGGCCGCCTTCGAGGAGCGCGTGGCGCGCATCCGGGAGGGCGCCTTTCAGTACGGCGATCGCGGCGTCGATCACCTGGTGGGGCCGCAGGCGAGTCCGGCGCTGCGAAGCTGGCTCACTGGCGTCTCGCGCGGCCTGCATGCCGACGGCTTGCAGCGTGCCGCGGCGTTTCGCCTGTCGTCGTTTTTCAGCCCCGACCATGCCGACCGCCTGACGATGCCGCTGCTGATGGTTCAGGGCAGCCACGACAGCGTCAACCCGCGGCAGGACAACGCCGATGTGCTGCTGGCGGCCGTGCCGCAGGCGCGGCTGCAGTTGTGGCAGGGTGTGGGTCACCTGCCCGAGGCAGAGGCGCCCGAGCTGTTTGGCCGCACCCTGGCGCAGTTTGCGCAGGCGGCAGCCGCTTGAGACTGCCGCCGCTCGGGCTGCGCAGGCCCGT
>JBILGP010000238.1:0-4170 GCA_044350985.1 Polaromonas sp.
CTCGAACGTAGTCTTGCTGGATCTCGAGCAAGCGCGCGGGATCGATGTGCACGCCCGCCAAACCCTCGCTGGAGGGCCAGGCCTGGGTGAGCAAACTCGGCGCGGCCGGCGCATGACCGGGCAGCATGGCCGACAGTGCCTGCTGGAAATTGCTCTGGAGCGTCTTTTGAAATTGCTGGGCGGCATCGGCCCAGCCATCGCTGGCAGTCGTCACGGGCGTCTCCTGGAAATTGAAGCTGAATGTGGCTATTGCAGCGGCTGCGTCGCAATCACCTAAAAAACTGGGATGATTGTCGGGCAGGCAGGTTGCGCGATCCTGACTGAAATTGGGCAATCGCCTCTAAATCATCCCACGGCTGACCTCTGCCATGTACCTGACTGTGATCGCCTGGCTCTATGTGGTGCTCATGATGAGCGTGGTCGAAGCGGCCAGCCCGCAGGGCACCGTACTGGGCGCCATCATCACGTTTTTGCTCTACGGCATCTTGCCGCTTAGCATCGTGATCTACATCATGGGCACCGGCGCACGTCGGCGCGCGCGATCTGCGGCGCAACAGGCAGCCGAGGCCGCGACCGCCGATTCATCCGAGCAAGCTGCACAGCCGCCCTCACCGCAGCCAGATGCAGGCGGCCATGCGCCCGCCCGTGACACCGCCAGCGCTCCAGCTGCGCCGATGCGAGAAAAACACTGATTGAGTCACGGTGCACCACGCTGGGCTGCCGTCGTTGCCGTAGCAGCGCTGCACGCCCAGGCCCGCCAGGCGCTGGCGCGCCAAAGCTGGCAGATCGGCCCAATACTTGCCCTCGGACGCTGGCGAAAAACACGCCAGCGCATCGGGCCGGCCGGCGCTCAGCGCCGCCCTGACCTCCGCACCGACTTCGAAGGCCGACGGCCCGATGCAAGGGCCCAGCCAGGCCAGCAACCTCGGGGCCAGCTCGGCCACAGGACAGCCGGCGGCTCGGGCCAGCGTGGCAACCGTCGACTCGATGACGCCTGTCACAGCACCGGCACCCGCGGACTGACCGGCCAGGCCGCGCCAACCCGCGTGCAGCGCAGCCACCAGCGGTAAGCGTTCATGGGCCAACAAGATAGGCAGGCAGTCGGCCACCATCACCGTGCAGGCGAGGTGGGGTGTTTGGCTCACCGCCGCATCGGCACAAAAGCCGTCCGGGCTGTCCCTGGACAACTCGATGACATCAACGCCGTGGACCTGCTGCAGGAACACCGGCCGCGCCGCCAAGGCCCGTGCCAGGCCGGCGCGATTGGCCTGCACATGCAGCGGCTCATCGCCGACATGCTCGCCCAGGTTCATGCTGGCAAATGGCCCCTGTGACACGCCACCAGCGCGGGTGGTACAGACGGCTTGCACCCAGCTCGGCGCAGGCCAGTCGGGCGTCAGCCAGTGGCGGTGCACGGGGGCCGGCCTATTCGGCGTCCGGGCAGCGCGCGGGGTCAGCCGCCTGGAAGGCCGGATGCGCCATGCAAGTCTCGTACACCGCCCGCACCCGCGGCATCGCCTCCAGGCTGACCTCAAAGCGCTGGGCGTTGAACACCTGCGGCACGAGGCAGCAGTCGGCCAGCGTGGGGCTTGCACCATAGCAATACGGCCCACTGTCCAGCGCCTGCAACTGGCGCTCGAGCGCCTGCAAGCCCACGCTGCACCAATGGCGGTACCAGGTGTTCTTGGCCTCTTCGGTGGTCTTGAGTTCGCGCACCAGGTACTTGAGCACACGCAGGTTGTTAAGCGGATGGATGTCGCAGGCCACGGTCTGGGCCAGCGCCCTGACCCGGGCGCGCCCGAGTGCATCGGCTGGCATCAAAGGCGGCGTGGGATGAAGCTCGTCGAGGTACTCGATGATGGCCATCGACTGCGACAGGTGCGCGCCATCGTGTTCGAGCAAAGGCACGAAGCTGTCGGCCGACAAGGCGCCGAACTCCGGCTTCTTGTGCTCGCCCTTGACCAGATGGACGGGCACATAGTCGTATGGCAGTTGCTTGAGCGCCAACGCGATGCGCACGCGGTAGGACGCCGAAGAGCGAAAGTAGTTGTAGAGTTTCATGGCCGAAAGCATAGCGCAGCGGCGCCAGCAGGCCGGCCTCAGTAGTCGCCAGAAGCCAGGTTCTCGAACTTGGTGTGCCTGGCCACGAAGGCCAGTTTGGTGGTGCCGGTCGGGCCATTGCGCTGCTTGCTGATGATGACCTCGGCCACCCCCGGGTCCTTGCTCGCTTCCTTGGTGTAGTACTCGTCGCGGTAGATGAACATGATCACGTCGGCATCCTGCTCGATCGCGCCAGACTCACGCAAATCGCTCATCATCGGCCGCTTGTCGGTGCGCGCCTCGACCCCGCGCGACAGCTGCGACAGCGCGATCACCGGGCACTGCAGTTCCTTGGCCAGCATCTTCAGGCCCCGCGAAATCTCACCGACGGCCGTGGCCCGGTTCTCGTCGCTCATGCCGCTGGAGACACTCATGAGCTGCAGGTAATCGACCACGATCAGCCCGAGCTTGCCGCACTGACGAGCCAGCCGCCGGGCATTGGCGCGCAATTCGCTGACCGTCAAACCCGGCGTCTCGTCGATGTGCAGCGACACATTGCGCAGCCGCTCGATCGCCTCGGTCAGCCGCGGCCACTCCTCCTCGGTCAGGCGGCCAGTGCGCAGACGGGTCTGGTCGATGCGACCGATCGAGCCAACCATGCGCACCGCCAACTGCGCCGCGCCCATCTCCATCGAAAACACGGCCACCGGCAATTCTTCGTGCAGCGCCACATGCTCGGCAATGTTGATGGCCAGTGCCGTCTTGCCCATGCTAGGCCGAGCCGCAAGGATGATCAGATCGCCGGCCTGCAAGCCCGAGGTCTGACGGTCCAGATCGACAAAGCCGGTGGGCACGCCGGTGATGTCATTGGGATTGCGCGACATCTCCTCGACGCGGTCGAGCAGGGCCACGACCAGAGTGCCCATGTCCTGAAAGCCGTTGTTCATGCGCGAGCCTTGCTCGCCGATCTGGAAGATCTTCTGCTCGGCCTCATCGAGGATGGAGGCAACCGGCTGGCCCTGGGTGTTGAAGGCCTTGGTGGCGATTTCATCGCTGGCGGCCACCAGCTTGCGCAAGATCGCTCGCTCGCGCACGATCTCAGCGTAGCGCCGCACATTGGCGGCGCTGGGCACGTACTGCGCCAGCGAATTGAGGTAGAGCAAGCCCCCTGCCGCATCGGCCTTGCCCTGGTTTTGCAGGTGCTCGAACACCGTCACCACATCGGCAGGCTTGCTGGCATTGACCAGAGCGCCGATGGCGCCATAAATCAGCTGGTGCTCATGCCGGTAAAAATCGCTGTTGGCCAACAGATCACCCACGCGGTCCCAGGCGCCGTTGTCGAGCAGCAGTCCGCCGAGCACGCTCGATTCGGCCTCGATCGAATGCGGCGGAATGCGCAACTGGGCGATTTGCTGATCGGGGCTGTAGCCGTCGTCGTAGTCGGATGCAAGAGCAGACATGAAATTCCTGAGCGATGGCCCCATGGTAGCGCGACCGTGCCAGGCACGCGGTGGACAAACTTGTGGGTAAGCAGTGAACTGAGCGAGGACAACCGGTGTAAATCTCGGCCAGCGTCAGGATCGCTTCGCCCAAACAAAAGCCGCCCGAAGGCGGCTTTTGCAGGCGCGCGACTCGATCAGGCGGTTTCGCCGTAGACCGTGACCGTGATGTCCACTGCCACATCGGTGTGCAGAGAAACGCCCACCGTGTGGTCGCCAACAATCTTGATCGGACCGTTGGGCATGCGCACCTGCGCCTTGAGTACCGGGAAACCGGTGCGGCCCAGCTCGGCAGCAATGTCGGCATTGGTGACCGAACCGAACAGGCGGCCGTCAACGCCGGCCTTTTGGGTCATTTTCAGGGTCGTGCCCGAGAGTTTTTCACCTTCAGCCTGGGCCTGGGCGAGTTTGGCGGCAGCGGCCTTCTCGAGTTCGGCGCGGCGCGCCTCAAACTCCTTGACCGCTGCGGCCGTGGCGCGACGGGCACGGCCCGACGGGATCAGGTAGTTACGGGCGTAACCGTCCTTGACCTTGACCACTTCGCCAAGGGCACCGAGGTTGACGACTTTGTCGAGCAAAATAACTTGCATGGTCGGGCTCCTTAGAGGGTGCGATGCTGGTCGCTGTAGGG
>JBILGP010000239.1:0-4167 GCA_044350985.1 Polaromonas sp.
GATGGCAGACCCACACCATCCTTTTGATGCCCCTGCACCCTGGTGTTGGATGCATCGCCCAGATGAGGTGGATCTGCCGCCGCATCGGAGTCGAGATCTCGGCAGGCGTCCGTGGTGGCACAAGGCGGCGCTTGAAAACACCCCCGGTGGCACACCCGAAAGCCGAAAAGTTCGCGAGGAATACTCGCGCATGCCAGAGCAAACTGATGCTCAGTTGCGCGACATCATTGCCAATTACTACGGCATGATTTCCTTGGTAGACCACCAAGTGGGGCGGATCTTGTCTGCCTTGGATGATGCCGGCCTGGCCGACAACACGCTCGTTGTGTTCACCTCTGACCATGGTGAGTTCCTGGGCGACCATGGTCTCATGCTCAAGGGCCCAATGCACTACGAAGGCCTGCTGCGCGTCGGTCTGGTCATGCGCGGCCCCAGCGTCGCGGCCCATCAAGTCAACGATCAGCCGGTATCCACGATTGATCTGGCGGCGACCTTTGGCGACTATGCATCGACGCCGGTGCCTTCTGCCGTGCACAGCAAGAGCCTGCGCCCCCTGCTCACCGGCGTGGCTGACGCACAGCGCGATCATGCTTACAACGAATGGCGCTTAGGCCCATCGCGTTGTGGCGTGGCCTTGGACTTGCGCACTGTGCGCACCCGCAGCGCCAAGCTCACGGTTGAATTGACCAGTGGGGCCGGTGAACTGTATGACCTCAGCAGCGACCCCCATGAGTGCACCAACCTGTTTGACGATGCGAAGCATCGCGGTTTGCGTGATGAGCTGATGCAGCGGCTCATGAGCCGACCTGACGATATTCGCAACCCACTGCCCGAGCCTGTTGGCCCTGCTTGACTTTTCACCCAAGGAGATTTTGATGTTGAACCGCCGAACCTTTTCTGTTTACAGCGTGGCTGCAACCGTAGGGGCACCTGTTGTTGCGCAAACTGAGGCACTGCGCATCGTCGTCGGTTTTCCTGCTGGCGGCATCGTCGATGTCATTGCCCGCGAGTTGGGCGAGGCGATGAAGCCGCATTTGGGTGGACGCTCCATCGTTGTCGAAGCCAGGCCAGGCGCGGGAGGCCGCATTGGCGTTGCTGCTGTGCGAACAGCGCCCGCCGATGGCAATACCTTGCTGTTCACGCCGTCGTCCATCATGACGCTCTATCCGCATGTGTTCAGCAAGCTTGGCTATGACGCGCTGAAAGACTTTGTGCCGGTCAGCCCCGTTTGTCTGTCGGCCAACGCACTCGTTGTCGGCATGCATGTACCGGTCAATACCCTTGGCGAATTCATCGCGTGGTGCAAAGCCAATCCGAAAGAGGCCACCTATGCGTCGCCCGGCGCGGGCTCGGCACCCCATTTTCTCGGTGCGCAAATTGCCAGTGCCGCTGGTGTTGAGATGCTGCATATCCCCTACAAGGGTGCGCCGGACATCCTCAACGACTTGTATGGGGGGCGTATCGCTTCTTTCGTGACCGCACTTTCAAATGCGGTTCAACCGCATTTGGGCGGAAAAATGCGCGTCTTGGTGACCACGTCACCCAAGCGCTTGGCTCTTTTGCCCAACGTGCAGACGGTTGCGGAGGCAGGTTTCCCACAGCTCACCGGTGTGGAATGGTTCGGTTTGCTGGCACCGGCCGGTACCGATCCGGGCCGAGTTGCAGCGCTGAGTGCCGCCGTGGCCAAAGCGATGACCAGCGACCGCATCAAAGAAGCTTTTGGCAAGCTGGTGATGGAGCCGACTTCAAGCAGTTCAGCCGAGTTTGCAAAGACCATCAAGGCCGACACCGACCGCTGGGGTGTGATCGCCAAACGGCTGAACTACCAGCCCGTCGACGCATAAACCGCAGCGTTCATGAGCACCTATGTCTTGATTCATGGCGGCTGGCATGGCGGCTGGTGCTGGCGCAAAGTCGCTGATCGACTGCGCAAGCTGGGGCACGTGGTGTTCACGCCCACGCTCACGGGCATGGGCGAACGCGAACACCTGTGGACGCCCGATGTCGGCCTCGTCACACACACTCAGGACATCTTGAATCTGATTCGATTTGAGCAATTGAGCCATGCGATCCTGGTCGGCCACAGCTATGGTGGGGCCATCATGACGCTGGCGGCCGATCAAATGGCGCCAGCGATTGATGCCTTGATCTACGTTGATGCGCTCATTCCCGAGGATGGCGTGCCCGGTTGGAACGGCTTTCCCGAGCAGCGACAAAGGGACCTGCTCGCTGGCGCTGAGCAACTCGGTGGCCTGCGCATTCCCCCTCCCGATCCGGCGCTGTGGGGCGTTACGAGCCCGGACGATGTCGCATGGCTGCGCGCGTGTTGTGCACCCCACCCTATAAAAACAATGTTTGATGCCCCGAGGCTGACGCAGGCCTGGATGGCCGTTCCAACCAAGCACTACATCTTGGCAGGCGCTCACCCCAACCCGCGGTTTGAAGCCCACTACCAGTGGGCGCAAGTTCAAGCGGGCTGGACCTCGGAAGTGATTGTGGGTGGCCATGACCTGATGGTCACGCAGCCCGACGAGCTGTCTGCGGCGCTGCAACGCGTTGCCACCACGAATCTTTAGCCCATGACTGGGAAACCATTGAACAGCCTGATCTTGCTGACCGACGAGCAAGATGCACATGCTTTGGGCTGCGCTGGCCATCCCTTCGTCAAGACACCCCATCTCGATGCATTGGCCGCCCGTGGCACGCGATTTACGCAAGCCCTCACGCCTTCGCCCATCTGCGTGCCCGCACGGGCTGCGCTGGCAACGGGGCGCTGGGTCCATGACATCGGCTATTGGGACAACGCCATGGGCTACGACGGGCGTATCGGCGGTTGGGGGCATGCACTGCAGGGCGCAGGCCACTGCGTCGAGTCGATCGGCAAATTGCACTACGCCAATGCTGCTGCGCCCACGGGCTTTTCCGCGCAGCATGATCCCTTGCATTTGGCCGGCGGCATCGGTCAGGTTTGGGGTTCGGTGCGCAACCCCCTGCCCAGCACGCCGCGTCCATCGCGGCTATTTACCGAACTCGGTGCGGGGCTGTCCAGCTACAACCTCTATGACATCTCCTCGGCCGACCACGCAGCGCAGTGGCTGCATGACAAGGCCGCCGAAAAAGATGCCGCGCCCTGGACTTTGTTCGTCGGTTTCGTCGCGCCGCACTTTCCCTTGGTCGTGCCCCAACGCTATCTCGATGCAATCGATACCGATGCCATCCCCGCCCCTCGGCTGCATCCGCTCAGTGGCTACCAGCGTCACCCGTGGGTGCAGCGGCATGCGGATTTTTCAAATGCTGATGACGAATTGGGAACGCCCGAGCGCCGCCGTTTGGCCTTGGCTTGTTATTACGCCTTGACTTCCTTCATTGATGAGCAAATCGGCAAAGTGCTGCATGCGCTTGGGCAAAGCGGTTTGCAAGCCTCCACCCGAGTGGTCATGAGCAGCGATCATGGCGACAACCAAGGTGTGCGCGGGATGTGGAATAAATCGACGCTCTACCGTGAAGCCACTCATATTCCTTTGATCTTGGCCGGGCCTGGCATCCCGTCGGGCAAAGTCTGCGCGACCCATGCCAACCTGATCGATATCGCCCCGACCGTACTCGATAACGCGCTCCTACCCACAGATCCAAATCTTCCGGGCCGATCGCTTGTGACGATCGCTAATGATAACGACGATCCAGAGCGTATCGGCTTTAGCGAGTACCACGCGGTGGGCTCGCCCAGCGCCGCTTACCTGGTGCGGCAAGGCCAGTGGGCGTATCACCACTACGTGGGCTACGAGCCTGAGTTGTTTGACATGGCGGCCGATCCGGGCCAAGCGGTGGACCTTGCTGCGCATGATGGCTGCCGGCCGATCCGCGACCACATGGCATCGCTTCTCTATCAAATGCTAGACCCAGTGGCCACAGACCAGCGCGCCAAGGCCGATCAAGATGCGCTGATCGCGCGATTTGGTGGCCGGGAAGCGGCCTTGGGCAAAGGCCCGGCAGGTGCAAGCCCGGTGCCGCCACGGCAGCCATCGGTGTGAGCGTCGGAGTGGTCGCGCTCTGAGGCACGCAGACGGTCAACCGTCAATGAGCGCAGTCAATCGGCCCAGCGCGTCGTCGATGACGACTTGCGGTACGCGCTCGATCTTTCGGGCTTTTCTTGCGGTCAGATCGAGT
>JBILGP010000240.1:0-4165 GCA_044350985.1 Polaromonas sp.
GCGGCAGACCGCTTCGGGGTGCTGCGAACCACCGCCATCCAACTGACCGTCGTCGCCCTGATGATGGCCGTGCTGCCCCTGACGGCCGGCCACACGGTGCTGACCACGCTGGCGCTGGTGGTCTGGGGCCTCAACAGCTTTGGCTCGATGGCGCCGCAGCAAAGCCGGCTGATCAGCTTGGCGCCGTCGCAGGCGCCGATGCTCATCAGCCTCAACAGCTCCATGCTCTACGTGGGCGCGGCGCTGGGCGCTGCTGCCGGTGGCTCACTCATCAGCACTGTGGGCATGGGCCAGCTCTCATGGGTGGGGGTGCCCTGCGTCTTGCTGGCCTTGCTGAGCTTGCTGCCCGACTTCAAAGGCGAGCCCGCACGACTGGCCCGACTGCAAAGGTCGTCGGCATGAGCGCCGCGCAGCAGCAACTGCAGGCAATCCGCGCCTGCTTGGTGCGGGTGCGGCAAGGCCAAAGCAGCATGGCCGAGCTGTGCACCGGTGCGCTGGCCTCGCAAGCCCTGCTCGAGGCGCTGCCGGCGCCCTACACCACGGTGCTGCAGGAATTGAGCAACCGGCTCGAGTCCTCGGCCCTCTTTAGCGAAGAAAGCTGCTCCTTCAGCCAGGCCGATTTGCTGGGCAGCCTGCAACTGTGGCTGGACAAGGCCGAAGGCAAGCTCGCTGCCACCTAAGGCGCGCTGGCCTCACAGGCCGAGCTTTTTCCAGCCTTCAAGCCCGAGCTTTTCGAGCGTGCGGATGTTGTCCTGGTAGATCGCATCGGGATCGGCCAAGCCGTCCACCGCCCGCTCGACGCTGTCCTCGCGCAGCAAATGCAGCGTGGCGTAAGGCGCGCGGTTGGTGTAGTTGCCCATGTCCTCGGGCTCGGTGCCCTCAAACTGAAACTGCGGGTGAAAGCTAGCGATCTGGATCACGCCCTCGAGCCCGTGCTCGTCGAGCACCCGATCGGCAAATTCAAGGAAATCGTTGAAGTCCAGAAAATCCGGAAACAGCGTCGGATGGACGATGAGCGTGGTGTCGATCTGCTCGGCCGGCGTCTGCACCAACAAATCCAGTTCGCGGTCGAGCTCTTCGAGCAAATCATCGACATGCCGCGCCTGGCTGATCACCAAACGCACTTGCTGCTTGACGTACACCGCCTTGGCAAAAGGGCACAGGTTCAGGCCGATGACCGCCTTTTCAAGCCAAGCCCGGGTGCGTGCCAGCACCTCGTCGTCAGACGAAGCACGCTCAGCGGTCATGACCGGCCCCATCGTCCGTCATTGCAAGGACCGCCCGACCAGCCCCCTCGTTCGTCATTGCGAGGGCCGCAGGCCCGTGGCAATCCAGACGGCTGCGCCTCAAGCAAGAACACCTGGATTGCTTCGCTACGCTCGCAATGACGCCGCGCGCCGAATGCGTCACGCCAGGCACCGATCGCACAGCAAGGACCACCTGACTAGGCCCCTCGTTCGTCATTGCAAGGACCGCCCGACACGCCCCCTCGTCCGTCATTGCGAGGGCCGCAGGCCCGTGGCAATCCAGACGGCTGCGCCAAAAGCAAAAACGCTTGGATTGCTTCGCTGCGCTCGCAATGACACAGCGCGCCGAATGCGTCACGCCAGGCACCGATCGCACAGCGAAGATCCTGGGCCCAAGTCCGCGCATCACTTCAAGGCTTTGAAACGCACCCGCTTGGGCTTGGCGCCCTCTTCGCCCAGGCGCTTTTTCTTGTCGGCCTCGTACTCCTGGTAGTTGCCGTCAAAAAACACCCACTGGCTGTCGCCCTCGGCCGCCAGGATGTGCGTGGCGATGCGGTCGAGAAACCAGCGGTCGTGGCTGATCACCATCACCGAGCCGGCGTACTCGAGCAGCGCGTCTTCGAGCGCGCGCAGGGTTTCCACATCGAGGTCGTTGGACGGCTCGTCGAGCATCAGCACGTTGGCGCCCTGCATCAAAGTCTTGGCCAAGTGCAGGCGGCCGCGCTCACCACCAGAGAGCAAGCCCACCTTTTTTTGCTGATCGCCGCCGTTGAAATTAAAGCGGCCGCAGTAGGCGCGGCTGGGCATCTGGAACTTGCCCACGTTGATCATGTCCAGGCCGCCCGAGATGTCTTCCCAAACGGTTTTTTCGTCGGCCAGCGCATCGCGGCTCTGGTCCACAAAGGCCAACTGCACCGTTTTGCCAAGCTTGACCGTGCCCGTATCAGGCTGCTCGCGGCCGGCGATCATCTTAAAGAGCGTCGACTTGCCCGCGCCGTTGGGGCCGATGATGCCGACGATGGCACCGGCCGGGACTTTGAACGACAGGTTGTCGATCAGCAGGCGATCGCCGAAGGACTTGCTCACCCCTTCAAACTCGATCACCTCATGGCCCAGACGCTCGGCCACCGGGATGAAGATCTCGTTGGTTTCGTTGCGCTTTTGGTATTCGACGTCGCTCAGCTCCTCGAAGCGCGCGAGGCGGGCCTTGCTCTTGGCCTGACGGCCCTTGGCGTTCTTGCGCACCCATTCCAGCTCGGCCTTCATGGCCTTGGCATGGGCTTCCTCGCCCTTTTGCTCGGCCTCCAAACGGGCTTCTTTTTGCTCCAGCCAGGTGCTGTAGTTGCCCTTCCAGGGGATGCCACGGCCGCGGTCGAGCTCCAAAATCCACTCGGCGGCGTTGTCCAGAAAGTAGCGGTCGTGGGTGATGGCCACCACCGTGCCGGAGAAGCGGGCCAAGAACTGCTCGAGCCAGTCGACCGACTCGGCGTCCAGGTGGTTGGTCGGCTCGTCGAGCAGCAGCATGTCGGGCTTGGACAGCAGCAGCTGGCACAGCGCCACGCGGCGCTTTTCGCCGCCGCTCAAATGCTCGATGGTCGCGTCCCAGGGCGGTAGGCGCAGCGCATCGGCCGCAATATCGAGCAAATGGTCGCCACCGTCGCCGGCCGCCGCAATGATGGCCTCGAGCTCGGCCTGCTCGGCCGCGAGCTTGTCAAAGTCGGCATCGGGCTCGGCATAGGCCGCATAGACCTCATCGAGCCGGGCCTGCGCCGCCTTGACCTGCCCCATGCCGCTTTCGACCGCCTCGCGCACCGACGCCTTGGGATCGAGCTTGGGCTCTTGCGGCAGGTAGCCGATCTTTAGATTGGCCATGGGCATGGCCTCGCCCTCGATCTCCTTGTCGATGCCGGCCATGATCTTGAGCAAGGTGGACTTGCCCGAGCCATTGAGACCGAGCACGCCGATCTTGGCGCCCGGAAAAAACGACAGCGAAATGTCCTTGAGGATCTGGCGCTTGGGCGGCACGATCTTGCCGACCCGGTTCATGGTGAAAACGTATTGGGACATGGTGTGGGTGGGTGTGTTGCTGAACGCCCGTCAGCATGACAAGCGATGAAATCGGGCCTGGCCGGCGGGCAAACCCCGCCCGCACATCAACCGAACATTATCCCCGCTCAGGCCGTGGCGCGTCTCGGGGGCTTTGCAATAAAGCCCCGTAACACCGGAGGCAGGCGCTACACGCTCACCTTGTCAGGCGGGGCGCCAACTTCGGGGCGCAATCCATGGCCCCAAGGCGGCTGCCTCAGTCTTGCGGCTTGAGTTCGCAGGTCCGACTGATGAAACCGGCGGCCAGCAACATGCGCGCCATCCCGGTGAGGATGCCGATGACCGTAAATAGCTCCACAAGTTCCACGGCGCTCAGATGCTGCATCAGTCGGGCCTGCAGTGCTTCGTCGAGCACGGCCTGGCTGTCGAAGTTCGACATCCGTGTCGCCGCGTCTGCGGCGGCCTGCTCGGTGGCAGAAAAACTGGAGGACTGCCCGTCGCCAAAGAGCGAGTCGACCTCGGTCGGCGTCACGCCATTGGCGATGGCTGATGCGCGGTCACCGACTTGACAGAAAGAGCATCCATTGAGGGCTGCCAGCCTGAGGCGCACGATCTCCTTGAGGCGCACCGGCAACACACCCTTGAAGAACACGTCCTGGTAGAACTGCACCCAGTAAAGCTCAACGATGTGCGGCGCTTGGGCCGCAAACTGGAAGAAGCGTGTATCGCCACCATGGGCGGCGATAGTGGCAATCTTCTCGCGCAGGGGGGAGCCGATTTGCGCGACGGCAAGCATGGGATACATCATGGTCTGGCCTTTCACGCAATGACTGCAAGATTCACCGGATAAAAACCGCAACTGGCGACTTAAC
>JBILGP010000241.1:0-4156 GCA_044350985.1 Polaromonas sp.
CCGCCTGGGCCTCAACGCGACTTACCGCGAGCTGCAGGATCTGTCCTTCGCGCACCTGCACCCCTGGCGCTACGCCACCTTGGCCAAGGCACTGGCGCGCTCACGCGGGCGCCGGCGCGATGTCATCCACCGGGCGCAAAGCGAGGTGCAGGCGGCGCTGGCTGCTGCCGGCCTGTCGGCGCGCATCGACGGCCGCGAAAAAACCCTGTTCTCGATCTACCGCAAGATGAACGACAAGCACCTGTCGTTCGCCCAGGTCACCGACATCTACGGCTTTCGCATCATCGTCGACCAAATCATCACCTGCTACAGCGCGCTGGGCGTGCTGCACCAGCTCTACAAGCCCATGCCGGGCAAGTTCAAGGACTACATCGCCATCCCCAAGATCAATGGCTACCAGTCCCTGCACACCACACTGATTGGCCCATTTGGCACCAACATCGAGTTTCAGATGCGCACCGAAGCCATGCATGTGGTGGCCGAGTCGGGTGTGGCGGCCCACTGGCTCTACAAGGCGGTCGATCCGCTGAGCGATGCCTCGCAGAATCTGGGCACGCAGTGGCTGCAGTCACTGCTCGACATCCAGAACGAGACGCGCGACGCCTCGGAGTTTTGGGACCACATCAAGATCGACCTGTTTCCCGATGCGGTCTATGTGTTCACGCCCAAGAGCCAGATCATGGCCATGCCCCGCGGGGCCACGGTGGTCGACTTTGCCTACACCATCCACAGCGACATCGGCCACCGTGCGGTTGCGGCGCGCATCAACGGCGAGCAGGTGCCGCTGCGCAGCGAGCTGCGCAACGGCGATGTGGTGGAAGTGATCACCGGCTCGGTACCCAGCCCCAACCCGGCCTGGCTGGGTTTTGTGCGCACCGGCCGGGCCCGCTCCAAGATCCGCCATCACCTCAAGACCATGGCGCTGGCCGAGTCGAGCCAGTTGGGCGAGAAGATGCTGGCCCAAGCATTGCGGGCCGAGGGCATCGAGGCGCTGCCGGCGCATGAGGGCCCGCAGCGCAGACTGTGGGAGCGCATTCTGCGCTTTTCGGGCAACCGCTCGCGCAGCGACCTGCTCACCGACATCGGGCTGGGCAAGCGCGTCGCCAGCATCGTGGCCAAGCGTCTGGCCGCCATGCTGATGGAAACGGGTGTCAAGCCCGATCCACTGCTCATGAGCCGAGAGCGCTTTACCGCCCATGAATCGGTGTCACAGACGGCGCTGCTGCTCGATGGCAGCGAAGGCGCGTCGGTGCAGTTTGCACCCTGCTGCCGACCGATTCCGGGCGACGACATCGTCGGCTACCTCGGCAGGGGCGAGGGCGTGATGGTGCACACCGCCGACTGCAGCGTCGCCCAGCGACTGCAGCACCGCGACAGCGAGCGCTTCATCGCGGTGCAGTGGTCCGATGAGATGACCCGCCCCTTCGAGACCGTCCTGCTGCTGACCGTCACCGAAGGCAAAGGCGTGCTCGCGCGCGTGGCCTCGGCCCTGGCCAATGCAGAGGCCAACATCACCCACCTGCAGATGCAGCCGCAAAGCACCGAATCGACCACGGAGCTGCGCTTTACCCTGGCGGTCGACGACCGGGTTCATCTGGCGCGGGTGATCCGGGGCCTCAAACGCACGCCGGCGGTGCTGCGGGTGCAGCGCGCCCGCACCGGTCAATGAGGCTTCAATCCCAGGACCGGCCGTCTGCTGACGCCCGGCGATGTGGCGCACCATGCCGACGCGCTCCCCTGCTGCCCAGACAGGGGCGTGTCACAATGCATTGAGGCTTTGTCGATCCGACCGAGCCCTCTCATTGCAGATCACACGGCGGCGGACCGCACCTGACCATGGCACGGCGCGACCTCACCACCGGCTCCATCCCAGACCACTTTCGAGCCCTGGCCCTGCCCACGGCCATTGGGATGATGTTCACCACCCTTTATAACGTGGTCGATGTCTACTACGCGGGGATGCTGGGCACCGAGGCACAAGCCGGTCTGGCCATTTCGTTTACCGTCTTTTTTGTCCTGTTCGTGGCGATCGGCGTGGGCCTGTCCAGTGCGATGGGCGCCTTGGTGGGCCATGCCTTGGGCAAGCGTTCAGGGCAGGAAAGTCTGATCGCCGCGCAGGGGATCACCTTCGGGCTGGGCGCCTCGGTGTGCTTGATGGTGATCGGCTGGTTTGCCGCGCCTTGGCTGATCGCGCTGGTCTCCGAACCGGGCGCCTATCGGGACGCGGCCAACCAATATCTGCGCGTCCTGATGCTCGGCGCGCCAGCCTTCGTCATCGCCTATGTCGCCAATGGCATCCTGACGGCGCAAGGCGACACCAAGTCCATGCAATACGCCAATATGGCCGCCTTCTTTGCCAATCTGGCCCTGAACCCCTTGTTCATCTTCGGGATCGGCCCACTCAAGGGGATAGGCTTTGACGGCATTGCGCTGTCGACCGTCGTGTCCCAGGCCGGGGTGATGGCCTATGTCCTGTGGCGCGCCTTGCGGTCCGAGGCGATGGCGGGCCACCGCCGCTTCGCGCCCGAGGCGGCGATGATGCGTCAGATCGGCGGCCAGGCCCTGCCCGCCAGCTTTTCCATGGTGGTGATGATGGTGGCCGGGTTCGTGATCCAGTTCTTTCTCAAGGGGTTTGGGGGCGAGGCGGTGGCCGCCTATGGCATCGCTCTGCGCATCGAGCAATTGATCCTGCTGCCCGCCTTTGGCCTGACCGGAGCGCTCTTGCCGATCGCGGCGCAAAACTATGGGGCGGGACACTTTGACCGTGTGCGAGAGGCGACGATGTTTTGCTTCAAGGCGGGCGTGGCACTGATGCTGGCGGGCTCTTGCGTCCTCTGGTTCGCAGCAGGCCCGGCGATGGCGCTCTTCACCAACGATGCGCGGGTGATTGAGATCGGCAAAAGCTATCTGCACGTCGATGGATTCATCTTGCCTGTCTACGTCACCTTGTTTGCGATCACTTCCTTGTTGCAGGCCTTCAAAAAACCGATCTACACGCTGTGGATCGGGATCTACCGACAGGGGATCGGCGTTGCGCTTTTTTCGTGGATCTACGTCCATGTCTTCGATCTGGGCTACTTTGGCATCTGGATCGGCATTGCCACGGCGGTCACGACGGGTCTGATCCTTTCGCTGGCCCTGACGGAACGGCTGGCGCGCGACCTGATTGGCGGCCTGTTCTTCCGCGCGCCTGACACGAAGGCCGCCTAGACTCCTGGCGCTGAGGGCTCGCGGGTCTTGTCTATCGAGCCGGCGCGGGATAGGACACCTGCAGCACCTCCAGAACCTGCAGCCCCTGCGGGGTATGGAGCGGCACCTCGTCACCGACATGGGCCTTGAGCAGGGCCCTTGCCACCGGGCTGACCCAGCTCACTTGCCCGGCCAGGCTGTCGGCCTCGTCGATGCCCACGATGGTCACCGTCTGCTGGCGCCCGTCTTTTTGCAGATAGCGCACGGTGGCGCCAAAGAAAACCTGATCGCCGCCCTGATGCACCGAGGGGTCGCTGACCTCGGCGATCTCCAGGCGCTTGGTCAGAAAGCGGATGCGTCGATCGATTTCGCGCAAGCGCTTCTTGCCGTAGAGGTAGTCGCCGTTTTCCGATCGGTCACCGTTGCTCGCCGCCCAGTGCACGACCTCGACGATGCGCGGGCGCTCGGTGTCGATGAGCTCGAGCAGCTCGGCCTTGAGCCGTGCAAAGCCCGCCGGCGTGATGTAGTTCTTGCCGCCAGGCGGCAAGGCCGCAAGCTCCGGCTCCTCGTCGTCGGACTCGCTTTCCTTGGTGAAGGCTTTGCTCATGCCAAAAGCATAGCAGCCGAGTCCGCCTGCGCGAGCGCCCGCACGGCGCCCGCTCAGTGCCCGATCAGTGTCCGATCAATTTCTGCTCACCGAAGGCGGCTCAGTCGAAGATGTCGCTCAGCCAGGACTTGTGCTTGCGGTAACCGTGGTGGGGCTGAACCCACACCTGCTGCGGCGCCTGCTGCGGCACCTGCTGCGGCACCTGCTGCGGCATCTGCTGGGGGATGTGCTGCGGCATCGGCGCGGCCGCCGGTGGCGCAGCAGGCGGGGCGCTGTGGGCGGCGCTGCGCTCGATGATCTTGTCGAGCTCGCCGCGGTCGAGCCACACGCCCCGACATTTGGGGCAATAGTCCAGCTCAA
>JBILGP010000242.1:0-4152 GCA_044350985.1 Polaromonas sp.
CGTGGCTGTCAAACCAGTGGTGGTAGTCGCCCACCACCACATCGGACCAGGCCAGCATGTCGTGGCCGAGGTGGTAGGGGCACAGATCGTGCTCGAGCCCGATGCGGCGCAGCGTGGCCCCGTCCATCAGCCCGATCTCCACAGCGGCCGCACGCGCTGCAGGCAGCTTGTCGTAGTAGCCCCTGGCCAGCGGGCAGGACTGGCCGTGGCAGGCTTTGTCGGGGTGCTCGCAAGCCTTCTCGCGCGCCAGCAGCTCGAGCACGCGCAGGCGCCGTCCGATGGTGCGATCGGGCGGCTGCTGCCCGGCCGCGGCGTCTGCGGCCATCAAGGGGTCGCGGCCAGCGCAGGCGGGCTCGCCGGGGTCCGTCCCGCGCACCAGGCCAGCCAGTGCCTGCAGGGCCAGCGTGCGGCCCGAGCTTTTGGCCGACAGCACGAAGAGCTTGTCGATCGCGCCAGAGCCGCCCGGATCGGCCATGGCCTTGAGCGCTGGAAACACGGTGCCCAGTGTCTTGCCGATGCCGGTGGGCGCCTGGGCCAGCATGCAGCGCCCTTGCCGCGCTGCATGCCAGACTGCGCGCGCCAGCGTGCGCTGGCCTTCGCGCATGGCCGCTTGGGGGAAGCTCAGGCCCTGCAGCGCCTGAGCGCGATCCCTCTGGTGCGTGAGCTCTTGCCGCGCCCATTCGATAAAGCGGCCGCAGTGCAGCGCGTGAAATTGCTCGAGGGCCTGGGCCTCGCACACACGCTCGAGCACGGTTTCCTGGCTGTCGTCGAGGTTGAGGTAGACCAGGGCCAGCCGGATCTGCGGCAGGGCGCGCGTTTGGCACATCAGGTGGCCGTAGATCTGCGCCTGCGCCCAGTGCAGGGCCTGCTGCTCGTCGGTGATGGACTCGAAGCGGCCGCGGTAGGTCTTGACCTCGTCGAGCCGTTGCTGGAGGCTGTCGTAGCCATCGGCGCGGCCCCGCACCGTCAGCGGGCCCCACACCGCGCTCAGGGCCACCTCGCGCTCGTAGCCCGGGCCTCGGCGCTGGGCCACCAGGGCGTGACCGGCCATGCCTTCAGCAGCGCTGGGAGCGGCTCGAAATCGCAAGTCCAGATCGCCACATCGGGCGGTGAACTCGCACAGTTGTCGCACCGCCACGGTGTAAGTCTCGGCTGGCCGTGGAGGGTCGCTGGGCATGGGGCCTCATGGTAGAGCAGCCGCACCGCCGGGCCGTGGCGTGCGGCCATTGCGAAAGTTGGGTGGACGCCGCAAGCCGTTACCATGGCGACATCTGTCTCTTTCTAAACGCATACCCCTTGCGATGAACAAGCGCTCCAACGATCCCCGCTCCTCGTTGCAGGACAAGGCCTTCTTGGTTCTGCTGGTGGCCACCAGCGTGGCCTTTGCCTGGATCTTGCAGCCCTACTATGGCGCGCTGTTTTGGGCCGCGGCGCTGGCCATCTTGTTTGCGCCGCTGCAGCGCCGTCTGCTCAAGGCCATGCCTGAGCGCCGCAATCTGGCGGCGGTCACTTGCCTGCTGGCCATTGTCCTGCTGGTCCTGCTGCCCTTTAGCTGGATTGCCGGCATGTTGGTCAAGGAAGGGGCGCAGGTGTATCAGCGCGTGGGGTCGGGGGAGATCAATTTCAGCGCCTACCTGCAGCAGATCTATGCCGCATTGCCCGCGTCGGTGACCGCCTTGCTCGACCGTTTCGGACTGGGCAGCTCGGGCCTGCTGCTAGAGCGCCTGACCGCGGCGCTGACCCGTGGCTCGCAGTTTTTTGCGGCGCAGGCGGTGAGCATCGGCCAAGACGCCTTCAATTTGGTGCTCGGCTTTTTCATCATGCTCTACCTGCTGTTTTTCTTTCTGCGCGACGGCCGCACGCTGATCGAGCGCCTGCGCCAGGTCATTCCCTTGGGCGAGCAGATCAAGGACGAGCTGGGCAGCAAATTTGCCACCGTCATCGGCGCGACCGTCAAGGGCAATATTGCGGTGGCCATGGCCCAGGGCGCACTGGGCGGGCTGATCTTTTGGGCGCTCGACCTCAATGCCCCGGTTCTGTGGGGCGTGGTGATGGCTTTTTTGTCCTTGCTGCCGGCCGTGGGGGCGGCGGTGGTCTGGCTGCCGATGGCCATTTATTTGTTCATCAGCGGTCAGGTCGTGCAAGGCTCGGTGCTGCTGGCCTTTGGCGTGCTGGTCATTGGCCTGGTGGACAACATCCTGCGGCCCATCTTGGTGGGCAAGGACACCAAGATGCCCGACTACGTGGTGCTGCTGTCCACCCTGGGCGGCATCTCCATGTTTGGCCTCAATGGCTTTGTCATCGGACCGGTGATCGCCGCCATGTGCATGGCGGCCTGGAGCCTGCTGGCCGCCTCGCAAGAGCCTGACTGACGCTCGGTGTGAGCTTCAGTGCGAGTTTCAGTGTTGGTGGCCGTGCGCCCCGTGCACATGCCTGTGCGCGATTTCTTCGGCTGATGCGGCGCGCACGTCGAGCACCTGGGCGCTGATCTGCAGGGTCCTGCCGGCCAGCGGGTGGTTGCCGTCGAGGATCACCTGCTGGCCTTTGATCTTGACCACGGTGAAGACCTGGTCGCTCCCATCTTGGCCGCGGCCTTCGAGTTGGCCGCCCACCTTGACGCCCGGGGGGAAGTCGCTTTTGGCGATGGTTTGGATCAGCGTTTCGTCGCGTTCGCCAAACGCGTCGGCCGGTGCGAGCTTGAGGTCGATCTTGAATCCCGTGCTTTGGCCTTCGAGAGCCTGCTCAAGTTTGTCGAGCAAGTTGCCATAGCCGCCGTGCAGGTAGGCGACGGGCTCCTTGCCGCTTTCGATCACCTGTCCTTGGGCGTCGGTGACTTTCAGGCGCAGGGTGACGGCGGTGTCTTTGCTGATGTTCATGGCAGGCTCGGGTCGGTTGGAAGGGGGCATTGTCGCTCTGCTGGGCGGCGGGCGTGCGGGCCGCTGGCCCTGCCGGGGCCAGTGGGCAAGAAAAAACCCGCCGTCTTGCGAGGGCGGGTTGTGCGGCCAACGCAGGCCGATTACTTGAGTTTGACCTCTTTGTACTCGACGTGCTTGCGAGCCTTGGGATCGAACTTCATGATCAGCATCTTGTCGGGCGTGGTTTTCTTGTTTTTGCTGGTCGTGTAGAAGTGGCCCGTGCCGGCGGTGGACTCGAGCTTGATTTTTTCGCGTGCGCCTTTTGCCATGGTGCTGCTCCTTTAGATTTCGCCGCGTGCGCGCAGGTCGGCCAAAACGGCGTCAATGCCGTTCTTGTCGATCAGACGCAGACCTGCATTGGTGATGCGCAGGCGCACCCAGCGGTTTTCGCTCTCGACCCAGAAACGGCGGTACTGCAGGTTCGGCATGAACCTGCGTTTGGTTTTGTTGTTGGCGTGGGACACATTGTTCCCAACCATGGGCTTCTTGCCCGTGACTTGACAGACGCGTGCCATGAGGACACTCCATAAAAAACAGTTAGCAGCCTGCGCTGCACCTCGCCCGGGTCCTGTGTTGTGCCGCCAGCCCCGGCCTGCGTCACGCATCAAGCGCTTGCAGTCCAAGTACGGCTCCGGCTCACCGGGCGGTAAGGGTTTTTTCGCAGCTCGCAAGCCCAGAAGGCCTGCGATCCGCAAAGCCCGCCATTATAGCGAGCTTGGCATGCAGCCGGTCGGCCGCCTTTTTGGGGCCGCCAAGGCAGGGCTGGGGCCAATGCTGGCCGCCCGGAGCCGCTACCATTGCCGGCCCGGCCGCACGGCGGCCGCAGACTTTCACCCGATTGCACCCATGACCTACGCCCGCCCCGATCAACGTTCAAGCGCCCAACTGCGCCCGGTGCGCATCACCCGCGCCTACACCATCCATGCCGAGGGCTCGGTGTTGATTGAGTTCGGCCAGACCAAGGTGCTGTGCACCGCCTCGGTCGAGGAAAAAGTGCCGCCGCACAAGCGCGGCAGCGGCCAGGGTTGGGTGACGGCCGAATATGGCATGCTGCCGCGCGCCACCCACACCCGCAGCGATCGGGAGGCGGCCAAGGGCAAGCAAAGCGGGCGCACGCAGGAGATCCAGCGGCTCATTGGCCGCAGCTTGCGCGCGGTTTTTGATTTGGACCTGCTCGGCGAGCGCACCGTGCACCTGGACTGCGATGTGATCCAGGCCGATGGCGGCACCCGCACAG
>JBILGP010000243.1:0-4146 GCA_044350985.1 Polaromonas sp.
TTCAACGGTGCCTATTCAACGGTGACCTTGCCGTCCTTGACGGCCTTGTTCATCGCAGCAATTTCGGCCTTGAGCCACTGACCGAAGTCGCTGGGGGTCATGGTGTTGGGCTCGGCGCCCAAGGTGGTCAGGCGCTCGCGCACATCGGGCAAGGCGGTGATGCGCATCACCTCGGCGTGCAACTTGTCGACCACGGCCTTGGGCGTGCCGGCCGGTGCCAGCAGACCTTGCCAGCTGCCCGTGAGAAAGCCCGGCAGGCTCTCCGAGACAGTGGGCACCTGGTTGCCCAGCACCGGGTTGCGCCGGGCGCTGGAGACGGCGATCAGCTTGATCTTGCCGCTCTTGACGTGGGGCAGCGTGGCCACCATGCCGTTGAAGGTCAGGTCCACCTGGCCGCCGATCAGGTCGGTCATGGCCTGTGCGCCGCCTTTGTAGGGCACATAGCCCCATTCGATCCCCGCGCGCTGGGCGAACAGCACGCCGGCCAGATGCGGCGCGCTGCCCATGCCGGCTGCGGCGGCGAAGTTGACCTTGCCTTTTTGCGCCTTGGCCCAGGCAATCAGCTCGGCCACGTTGTTGGCGGGCACCTGGCTGCTGGTGACCAGCAGATGCGGCGAGTAGCCCACCATGGCCACGGGCTCGAAGTCGCTCAGGGGGTTAAAGGGCAGCTTGTAGAGCGAGGGCGAGATGGCCAGGTTGCCCACGTCCATGAGCACCAGGGTGTGGCCGTCGGGGCTTGACTTGGCAACCTGGTCGGCGCCGAGGTTGCCGTTGGAGCCCGGGCGGTTTTCCACCACCACCGGCTGACCCCAGGACTCGCTCATCTTCTGGCCCACCAGGCGGGCGAGCACGTCGGAGGTGCCGCCGGCGGGGAAGGGCACCACGATCTTGATCGGCTTGTTCGGGAAGGCCGCTTGCGCCCACGCGGCTGGCGCGGCAAAGGTGAAAACACTCAAGCTCAGTATTAGGCGGGCGGTGAGGCGCATGGGGGAGTCTCCTGGGTCGCTATGGGGTGCTTGTTTTGGGATTGGGCGGGCGCATCAGCGCACCAGGCACGGCATCTTGGGGTTGAAGGTCCAGCCTGGAATCAGGTATTGCATGGCGATGGCGTCGTTGCGCGCGCCCAGGCCGTGCTGCAGGTACAGAGCGTGGGCCCGCATCACCGCGTCCATGTCCAGCGTCACGCCCAGGCCGGGTTTGCGGGGGACGTCGACATAGCCGCCTTTGATCTGCAGAGGCTCTTGCGTGAGGAACTGCCCGTCCTGCCAGATCCAGTGGGTGTCGATGGCCGTGACCTTGCCCGGGGCGGCTGCCGCGCAGTGGGTGAACATGGCCAGCGAGACGTCGAAATGGTTGTTCGAGTGCGAGCCCCAGGTCAGTCCGTGCATCTGGCACAGCTGCGCCACGCGCACCGAGCCTTGCAGCGTCCAGAAGTGCGGATCGGCCAGCGGAATATCGACCGACTGCAGCGCGATGCTGTGCGCCATTTCGCGCCAGTCGGTGGCCACCATGTTGGTGGCTGTCGGCAGCCCGGTGGCGCGGCGAAATTCAGCCATGACCTCGCGCCCCGAGAACACGCCCTCTGCGCCGCAGGGGTCCTCGGCATAGGCCAGGGTGCCGTGCAGGTCACGCAGCAGGCGCACCGCGTCCTTGAGCAGCCAGCCGCCGTTGGGATCGAGCGTGACGCGCGCCTTGGGAAAACGCTCGTGCAAGGCCACGATGGCCTCGACCTCGTCTTCGCCGCGCAGCACGCCGCCCTTGAGTTTGAAGTCCTCAAAGCCGTAGCGTGCCTGCGCGGCCTCGGCAAGGCGCACCACGGCTTCGGGGGTCAGCGCCGCCTCGTGGCGCAGGCGCAGCCAGTCGTCGGCGGCGTCGGGTTCGCTGCGGTAGGGCAGATCGGTCTTGCCGCGCTCGCCCACGTAAAAAAGGTAGCCCAGCATCTGCACGCGCTCGCGCTGCTGGCCTTCGCCGAGCAGCGCGCACAGCGGCACATTCAGGTGCTGGCCCAGCAGGTCGAGCAGGGCGCTTTCGACCGCGGTGACCGCATGGATGGCCACCCGCAGGTCAAAGGTCTGCTGGCCGCGCCCGCCGCTGTCGCGGTCGGCAAAGCGCTGGCGCATGGCGTTGAGCAGCGCGTTGTAGCGCCCGATCGGCTGGCCTTCGATCAGCGCCCGGGCATCTTCCAGGGTCTGGCGGATCTTCTCGCCGCCCGGTACTTCGCCTGCGCCGGTGCGGCCGGCCGAGTCGGTCAGGATGACCAGGTTGCGCGTGAAAAACGGCCCGTGCGCGCCGCTGAGGTTGAGCAGCATCCCGTCGTGGCCGGCCACAGGGATGACCTGCATGCGCACGATGGTGGGCGTGGGATCGCTGGGTGTCATGACAAAAGATAAGACATCGTACAACGTGATTGAAATTCAGAAGCCCGGGTTAACCCCAGTCCGTCCCCTCGGTGCCCGAGCCTATCGACGCGGGCCGTGGTGCCGCAGGTGCATAGATTTGGCTCTTGCCCTTGGGTTCAGCCCTCGGTGTGTTCGCCGCGCTTGAGTCGGTCGCGGCTGTTGGACAAATGGGTGCGCATCGCCGCTCGCGCCGCCTCGGCGTCTTGCGTCACGATTGCGTTAAAGATACTCTCGTGCTCCAGGTTGACCCGCCTGAGATAGGCCTGTTGCTCGGCCGTGGGTCCTGCGGCGTCCTGCAACCTGCGGCGCGGGATCACGGCCAGGCCGAGCGAGCCCATCAGGTCGATGAAGTGGTGGTTTTGCGTGGCGCGAGCAATTTCGCCATGGAATTGAAAGTCAGCACTCACTGAATCTTTGCCACTCTCCACTGCTTCGCTGAACTCGTCGAGACTTCGCCGCATTTCGTGCATATTGGTGGGCAGGCGCCGTTGGGCTGCCAGCGCGGCGGCCTCTGTTTCGACGCTGATTCGAAACTCCAGCAAGCCAATGACCTCGCGCAGTGTGCCCAGCCTGTCGGGGCTGACGCGAAAGGCGGGGGCCTCGACCGGGCCGAGTACAAAGGTGCCGATGCCATGGCGAGTCTGCACCAGCCCGCCGGCCTGCAAATGGGACAGCGCTTCGCGCACCACGGTGCGGCTGACCCCGTGGCTTTGCATGATGTCCTGCTCGGTGGGTAGCTTGCTGCCTGGAGGCAGCGCCTGCGAACGGATGCGCTCGGCCAGTCTGGCTGCCAGGTCGTAAGTCAGCGTCTTGCGCGGCGAGGGCTGCATCAGGGTTAACCAGACTTCAAATCAGAGATGAAAACAATGTAGCATAGTCATACGATGACTGACCTTAGGGCAAGCCCTTAGCAGCAAACAGACATCGAATCGGACCACGCCGTGGCCGACCTGTTCAACACCGCAAAGCGCCTGGGGCGCCGAGGAGATCAATCAATGACAAACCGCAGAGTCCTACTTGCCGTGGCCGCCGCCGCCGCCCTTACGGGTGCTGGATGGGTGGGCGCACAGACCATCATCAAGGCTGCCGATGTGCACCCGGCCGGCTACCCCACCGTCGCCGCGGTCGAGAGCATGGGCAAGAAGATCGATGCGGCCACCAGTGGTCGCATCAAGTTCCAGCTCTTTCCGGGCAGTGTGCTCGGCGACGAGAAGGCCATGATCGAGCAAACCCAGGTCGGTGCGATTCAGTTGCTGCGCACCTCGCTCGGCCCGGTCGGGCCGGTGGTGCCCGATGTCAACGTGTTCAACATGCCGTTCGTCTTTCGCGACATCGCTCACATGCGTGCCGTCATCGACGGCCCGATCGGCCAGGAGCTGCTCGACAAAATCAGCGCCTCCTCGGCGCGCATGGTGGCGCTGGCCTGGATGGACGGCGGCTCGCGCAGTCTGTACACCAAAAAGCCCGTGCGCAAGCCCGAAGACCTCAAGGGCCAAAAAATCCGCATGATGGGCAACCCCCTGTTTGTCGACACCATGAACGCCATGGGCGGCAACGGCATCAGCATGGGCTACGGCGAAGTCTTCACGGCCATCCAGACCGGGGTGGTTGATGGCGCCGAAAACAACCCGCCGAGCCTGTACACCGCCAATCACTTCAAGGCCGGCGCCAGGTTCTACACCCAGACCAATCACCTGATCATCCCCGAGATTTTGGTGATGTCCAAGGTGGCCTGGGACCGGCTCAG
>JBILGP010000244.1:0-4143 GCA_044350985.1 Polaromonas sp.
CGCCGCAGCTACTCCATCAGCAGCCCGCGCAGCCGGCTGACGCGCCTCGGCGAAATCGAAGTTGGAATCCGCCCAGTGCAAGGCGGCGTGTTCTCCAACTGGGCCGCCGGCCACATTCGCGCCGGTGATGTGCTGCCGGCGATGGCGCCGCAGGGGCGTTTTACCGTGCAGCGCCCGCGTGCCATCCACCGCGTCGGCTTTGCCGCTGGCTCGGGCATCACGCCCATCTTGTCGATTGCGGCATCCACTCTGGAGGAGCAGCCGGGCAGCAAGTTCACCCTGGTCTATGGCAACCGCCGCATGGCCAGCGTGATGTTCAACGAGGCCCTGCAGGACCTCAAGGACCGCTACGCCGACCGCTTCACCATGGTCCACATCCTGTCGCGCCAGGCGCAGGAGGTCGATTTGCTGCAAGGACGCATCGACGGCGCCAAGGTCAAGGCCATCGTGGCCGCGCTGCTGCCGGCGGCCAGTATGGACGAGGTCTTCATCTGCGGCCCGGAGTCGATGATCGAGGCGACCGAGGCGGCGCTGCTCGAAGTCGGCGTGCCCCAGGCGCGCATCCGCACCGAGCGCTTTACCACCAGCGGTGCGCAGGCGGCCAAGGTGCAGGCCGATGTGGATGCCGGCCCCAAACCGGCAGCCGGTGGACCGGCGCTCACCGTGGTGCTCGATGGCAAAGCCCACGAGGTGGCGGTGCGCGAGGGGCAGTTTTTGCTCGATGCGGCGCTCGAAGCGGGGCTCGATCTGCCCTATTCGTGCAAGGGCGGGGTGTGCTGCACCTGCCGCTGCAAGGTGCTGCAAGGCGAGGTCCGCATGGAGCGCAACTACACCTTGCAGGCCGACGAGATGGCCAAGGGCTTTGTGCTCAGTTGCCAGGCCCGCGCGCTCACGCCCTCGGTGATGCTCAGCTATGACGAGCGCTGAGGCTCTGGCAAAGGGCTGCGGTCATGGGGCGGCCCATGCCTCTGAGCCGTGCCCGAGTTGTCAGCGCATCGTGCAATTCAAGTCGCAGGGTCGGGGCCAGGCCGGCTCGGTCATCGTCAGTGTCTTTGGCGATGCGGTGCTGCCGCGTGGCGGCTGCATCTGGCTGGGCAGCCTGATTGCCTTGCTGGCCCCCCTGGGCCTGAGCGAGCGCCTGGTGCGCACCAGCGTGTTTCGACTGGCGCAGGACGACTGGCTGGAGGCGCTGGCCTATGGAAGGCGCTCGGATTACCGGCTCACGTCGGCGGGACGGCGCCGTTTTGTCGAAGCCTCGCGCCAGATCTACGCGGCCGCACCGCCGCCCTGGGACCAACGCTGGCGCCTGATCACCGTCAGCGGCTCGCTGGAGGCCAGCGAGCGCGAGCGCTTGCGCCGGGCCTTGTTCTGGCACGGCTTTGGTGAGCTAGGCCCGGAGTGCTTCGTTCACCCCAGCGCCGATTTGGACGCGGTGTTTGAGTCGCTGGCTGCCCAGTCGCTGCCGCGGGCCGCGCTGCTGCCCCTGGTGGCGGCCAACGCAGGCCTGCCGGCTTCGGGCAAGGACATCGACCTGGTGCACCGCGCCTGGAATTTGCAGCATCTCGATGCCGCCTACCGCGGCTTTGTGCAAACCTATGCGCCGATGGCGCGGCAGTGGAGTGCCGGTGTGACGCCTGGCGATGACAGCGCTTTTCTCGTGCGCAGCTTGCTGGTGCACGACTACCGCCGCTTGCTGCTGCGCGATCCGCAATTGCCTGGTGTGCTGCTTCCTGCGCGGTGGGCCGGCCATGAATCGCGGGCCCTGTGCCGCGAGCTTTACCGCCTGCTGCTGGCGGGCTCCGAGCGGCATCTGGACCTTCACCTGAGCCTGGCCGACGGCCAGGTACCCACAGCCAGCGCCTTGCTCGGTGAGCGCTTCGGGCTGCTCGCCTCCATCAAAGCCGGCGCTTGAGGTGATCACAGTGCCTGCGCGGTTTGGTCCATCGGGTATATTCACCCTGCTCAAACATTGGGCAATCAAACGCTGGGCAAAAATGGGTTGCAGGCCAGTTGCGGCCGGTGCACCTTTCTTTGGCATTCAAGCAGTTTGGCACCCCTTCACACCATGACCCCTATCCCCCCCCTCGAACGGCTCGCTCAAGGCTGCAGCATCATTGGCGGCCTGATCCTGACCGCCCTGACCTTGATGACCTGCTACAGCGTGGTCGGCCGCAACTTTCTGGGCAGTGCCTTGATCGGCGACTTTGAATTGACCGCGATTGCCTGCGGCATTGCGATGGCCTTCTTCATGCCGCTGTGCCAGTTCAGGCGCGGCAACATCATCGTCGACTTCTTCACGGCCAATCGCAGTGCGCGCTTTAACCATCGGCTCGACCGCTTCGGCGACCTGTTGATGATGGTGATCTTTGTGTTGCTCGCCTGGCGCACCGCCCGCGCGGCCATCGTGGCCGAGGAAAACATGGGCGCGTCCATGCTGCTGGGGTTTCCCGACTGGATCGTCCTGGCCGGGATGAGCATTCCGTTTGCCCTGACCGCAGTGATTGCCTGTGCTCAGGTCTTCACACGGTTCAATCCCCGTGCGCCGGAGGCATCATGACCCCTGTTGAACTGGCTCTGATGATCTTTGGCCTGATGCTGCTGCTGATGGTCGTGCGCGTGCCGATTGCAGCAGCGATGTTTGTTGCGGGCACCGTGGGTTTCGTGGTGCAGTCGGGCTTTTCGCCGTTCATCAATTTCATCAACAACCTGGCGGTTTCCCGTCTGGCCAACTACGACTTGTCGGTCATCCCCCTGTTCATCCTGATGGGTCACTTTGCGACACAGGGAGGGATCAGCAAGGCGCTGTTCAAGTTCGCGGCTGCGGTGATGGGGCGCTTCAAGGGCGGGTTGGCGATGAGTGCGGTGCTGGCCTGCGCCGCCTTTGGTGCGATTTGCGGTTCGTCGGTGGCCACGGCGGCCACCATCACCGGCGTGGCCCTGCCCGAGATGAAGCGCCACGGCTATTCGGGGCGCCTGTCGACCGGCACACTGGCCGCAGGCGGGACGCTGGGCATCTTGATTCCTCCTTCGGTGCCGCTGGTGATCTATGCCATCTTGACCGAGCAAAACATCGCCAAGATGTTTGCTGCGGCCATGCTGCCCGGCATCATTGCCATGCTCGGCTACATGATCGCGATTGCGATTTATGTGCGTGTCGTGCCAGGCCAAGCGCCTGACAAGGAAGAGGTGCAGACCCTCACGCTCGAGTCATTGACGGGTATCTTGCCGATCGCGGCCATTTTCATCGTGGTGTTTGGCGGCATTTACGCCGGCTTCTTCACCCCGACGGAGGGCGCTGCGGTGGGCGCTGCGGCGACCTTTCTGGCGGCCTTGTTGAAAGGTGAACTCACCCGAGACAGCTTCATCGAATGCTTCTACGCGACCGCCTTGAGCTCGGCCATGATCTTCATGATCTTCATGGGTGCCGACGTCATGAATGCGGCGCTGGCCCGCACCCAGGTGCCCAGTCAGTTGGCTGAAATGGTGGTCGCCATGGACCTGGCGCCACTGATGGTCGTGGGCGGCATCTTGCTGCTCTATGTGGTTCTGGGCGCCGTAATGGACGAGTTGTCCATGCTGCTGCTGACCATTCCGATCTTTTTCCCCATCATCATGAAGCTCAACTTCGGCATGACGCCGGAGCACACCGCGATCTGGTTTGGCATCATGGTGTTGATGACGGTCGGCTTTGGCATGCTGGCGCCGCCCGTGGGCCTGAACGTCTACGTGGTCAACGGGATGGCCAAGGATGTGCCGCTGAGCGAGAGCTACAAAGGCATCATGCCGTTTTTGATCAGCGACACCCTGCGCACCTTGCTGCTGCTGTTTTTCCCGGGCATCACGCTGTTTTTGGTTCAGTACCTGACGTAGACGCAGCGCGGCGGCGGTCACGTGGACCGCGATCAGCCCGCCTGCCTTGCCGCATGGGGGACTGTCGCAGCGACGCCATCTGTGCGGCTGCTTTCAACAGGCTCAAAAAAAGCGGGACCGAAGTCCCGCTTTTTGATGGGCACCGCCAGGGCGCTTACTTGCTGTACCTTTGCACCAGGGCGCGGGCGTCCTCGAGCATGGCCTTGCCATTGAAGCCGCGCTTGTTCATGTCGGCCACCCACTCGTCGTCGAGGTTGTCGGTCGCCTTTTTCC
>JBILGP010000245.1:0-4142 GCA_044350985.1 Polaromonas sp.
AGACCAACGGCCCCAAGAGGGAGCGGCCTCGGCCAGAGCTTGCAAAGTGCTGCAGCAGTTCGCCAAGGCCTGCCGCACATCGGCCGCCGCACCCACATCGTCCCAGCCCGGCAGCTCTTGTAAAGCTGCGCCCTGCACGATCACCACCACATTGAGCCATTGGCCGCCACGCACCGGGTAGGCCACCCCATGCTGGCGCACGCCAAGCCAGACCGACACCTCATGGGCGCGCATCGCGGCGGGCAGATCGGCTCGGGCAATCAGGGTGCGGTAGGCCAGGTGGCCGGTGGGCTGGGCGCGGCCATCGGCCAGAGCCTGCTCGCGCACCCGGCTCCACAGCCCGTCAGCGCCGATCAGCGCATCGCCCTGGGCCAGGCGGCCGTCCTTCAATTGAAGCTGTACCGCCTGCACCGACTCCTGAAAACCAGCAACTGCGCTGTCCAAATGCAGCTGGGCACCGGTCCGCGCCTGCAGAGCCTGCAACAAGATCGCGTGCAGATCGCGCCGGTGCGCCGTAGCATAGGGCGCGCCATGGCGCTGCACTGCATGCTGCCCCAGGGGCAGGCAAGCGAGCTCGCGCCCACTGGTGCTGCTGCGCGCAACGATGCGCTCTGGAAAGGCAGCTACAGCGTCGAGTGCAGGCCCCAGGCCCCAGGCGTGCAGGATGCGGGTGGCATTGGGCCCAAGCTGCAAGCCCGCGCCCACCTCCGAGAAGGCCGCGGCTTGCTCGAAAAGCTGCACCGAGCAACCGGCGCGGCAGGCCGCGAGCGCTGCGGCGAGCGCGCCGATGCCGCCACCGGCGATGAGGAGATGGGCTTTCACGGTGCTAAGCAACTGGGGGCAGATTAATTGGGGTCAGAGTCCCATTTCGAGATCTCGATTGTGCGCTCTCGCGTCAGGCGGGTGGGCCCAAAGTTGGGGCGCCAGCCTTCCATGGGCGCGCGGGTCACGGCAACTCGATAATCACGGCCATGACGCTTGCGCCCTTTTTAATCGCAGCCCTGGTTTTGGCGATCACGCCCGGGCCCGGCATGGCCTATGTGGTGGCGCGCACCGCAGCCGGTGGGCGCGCCGAGGGTCTGGCCTCCTGCCTGGGCACCGGGCTGGGCGGCATGGTGCATGTGCTGGCGTCAGCGCTGGGGCTGTCGCTGCTGCTGGCGCAGTCGGCGCTGGTGTTCACCTGGGTCAAGTACCTCGGCGCGGCGTATCTGGTCTATCTCGGTCTGGTGCTGCTGCTGCGCAAGGCCAAGCCGCCAGCAGTTGGGGCCCTGCCCGCTCAGGGCTCACGCCGCGCGCTGATCGAGGGGGTTGTGGTCGAAGCACTGAACGTCAAGACCGCCCTGTTCTTCGTGGCCTTCCTGCCTCAGTTCGTCTCTAGCGATGCACCGGTCACGCTGCAACTGCTGCTCATGGGAACCTTGTGCGTGACGTTCAACACGCTGGCCGACGTGGCAGCCGTCTTTGCAGCGCAGCGCCTGCTGGCGGCGGACAGCGCGGGTGGCGCAAGGGGTGCGAGAGCCCGCTGGCTCAGGCGAGGCTCAGGCCTGACCCTGATCGGCCTGGGCGCTTACTTGGCCATGGCCAGGCGCAATGCCTGACTACTGCTTCAGCGACAAGGCGTGACGGCCTTCTGCTGCCCCACTTTCTGCACGTCCGTTATGGGCGGGCCTCTTCGCGGCCTTTGACGCACCCTATTGCGCGACCTTGCAAGGCGACTCCGACCATCACGGAAGAAGGCGCTGATGATGGATGCCGTCCTCTCATGGCGATGCCTTGGGATGGCCTGCACAAGTCCGTCTTGTCACCGAGAGCCGACCATGGCAAGTCAAAAACGCAGGTAAAGCAGGGCCTACTGAATCACCACGTTCCTGCGCTCCTCACGAAGACGGGGTTTTACAGACTTTTCCCAGGACTGTGGCACTGCGTGCGCGACGCCAGATCGGGGTCCAGCAGCCAGACAGGAAATCCGTATTTTCGCAAGCTGGTGGAGTACGGAAAACGAGGGTAGCGTCACCGGTAAGGTCAGCAAGCGCCGGCAGGCACACAGTCGGCCGGTTGATCTGCCGACACTGGGTCGGGCCTGGCGCGGTGGTCATGCCAGGGTTTTCCATAGTGCTTGACGTCTTGCCAGGAGCCTGGGGACTTCATATCCTCGGGCTCAAGATTTTCAACACCTCTGTTGATTGATCGACAAGCAAAGCTACCCATGGGAAAGATCACGATCGAGAGCCCAAGGGGCTTAGATTGAGTGGCGGTTTGAGGAGGCCCGACGATGGAATCTCGGATACGGATTCGCAGCTTGGACGCCGTACCTACCCAGCCTTTCTCGGCCGGTACGGGCATTGAAGGCAGCGAGGAAGCGCAAACGCAGTGTCTGATGGAAGCAGGCCATAGCTTGTGCCTAAAGGTACACACCTTGCCCCCAAAGAGTTGGTTGACTCTGAACCCGCCATGCGTTGACCATTTGTTCTTCGTATGGAAAGGCTCGCTCAAGGTCCAAGCCCCGGGCGCCGACGAGGATGTTGACCAAGATCAAGTCATTGTGGTGGAGCATGGCGGTGTTGCCAAGTTCATAGCCGGATCCCAAGGAGCGACCTTGGCCCACTTCCATCAATCTGAGCAGGCTGGGCCGATCACCAGACGCGATGGCGGACGGGTTCATGTCGCGCCACGTTCGGGCCTCTTTGAGCGAGTTGATCCAGCCCGTCGGGCCGTCCACACGGTTTGGGCTGATGCACATTGCCCGACCTGCGAGTTGTGGCTGCATCGATCCAAGTTCGCTGCGGAGCGTGCGCAAGGGGAGCCGCACCTCCACAACGAAGACGAAATTATTTTCGTCACCGATGGCGGCATCAAGGTAGGAAAGGTTCATGGGCCTGGCACGGCGATCGCCGTAGCAGAGGGATCGCCTTACACCTTTGGCGTCGGACCCACGGGGGGCACATTCATTAACTTTCGAGCCACAAACCCGCTTGTCAAGATGATCAGCAATGGCGAACCGATCGGTGATTGGGTCAGTGAGCGTGCTTTTATGCGCAACGAGCTCGATGTACCCGTTATTGATCCCAGAGCGCAACTGCCAAAGGAAGTTGGGGATAGAGGGTAGCCATAAAAGCCCAACTGCCCTGGATATTTTGAGATATCTAAGAAGAGAACTGTCGCTGCCAACTTTAAATCCAAAGTAGAGGAGAAATCATGAAAGACGAGCAAGTTAAACATCAAAATCGCCGTCAAGTCGCACAGTGGCTTGCGCTGGCTGGTCTTGGCGTAGCTAGCACCTCGCTGTCGCGCGCGCAGACAAGCGTTGGGAAGCTGGTTTACGGAATCGGTAATCTCGATGCAATGTTCGCCGCGGGATTTGTAGCCCTGAAGAACGGATACTTTAGGGCGGCCGGGCTTGATGCAAGCTTCGTGGACTGTCAAAACGGCCCGCGTGCACGGCAGATGCTCGCCGCAGGCCAGGTCAATATCGTTGCCTCAGCCTCGTTCGATCCGATGGTCGTCAACGTGGCGGGTAAACGGACAAGAATCATCGCTGGCATCGATCAGCGTCTGCCTTACGCTAATGTGGTAGTGCGCAAGGAAGATGTTGACTCGGGACGCATCAAATCATTCGCAGACCTTGCTGGAAAGCGGATTGGCGTGTCAGGACCCAAATCAGCCTTCTGGCTAATGGCTACGCAGATGGTCGAATCCGGGAATCTCAAGGGCGTTGAAATTCGCGGAATTGGAGACACTGTGGCCATGCTGGCTGCCCTCAAATCAAAGCAGGTGGATGCGAGCATGGCGACCATCAGCATGATGGAAGCCGCCGAACGCGAAGGTTGGGGTGTTCCTCTGGTGTCGATCAATGAACCAGAAGTCTGGCGGCGCACTATTGGGCTTGGCGGTGATGTGCAGGGCCAGTGGATTTATGGCCTGGAGGACTACATAAGATCCAACCCAGCGATCGTTCAAGCTTTCGTAACCGGCTGGGTTCGCGGACATGATTTTGTCATGAGCAACAAGACCGAGACGGTCGTCGACTTGATCTACAGCGATTTTCTGAGCCCCTTTAAAAGAGATACCGTGGCTCAAGCGGTCTCGGTCTTGAAAGAGAAGGTCTGGTCAGCAGACAACATGATCACAGCCGACGCATACCG
>JBILGP010000246.1:0-4138 GCA_044350985.1 Polaromonas sp.
GTGACCACGCGCGGGCACCACACGATGCGCGCCTGCGCTGATCGCCGCGCGCGCGGCTGGGCCGTTTCGATCGGAAGACAAGAAGACATCAGTTCACCTCAAATCGCGCAACATTGTTTTGGGTCAGGGGCAGCAAATCCTTGAGCTGGCCGCGCACCCTGGCCTGCAACCCGCTGGCGTTGCCCACGGTCACCCGCAGCGGCATCTGACCGGCGGCGCTGATCTCTTCGCCAGTATTGAGCATACGCCGCAACACGACCACCCCGCCCGCATCGACCACTTCCACCCAGGTCGATCTTTGCACCGAAAAGGACAAGGGACCAGGATCGGCGGCCACCGGCGCAGCAGCCGCCGCGTTGACCGGCGCCGCAGCAGGTGAAGCCGGTGGCGACGCCGGTGGTGCAGCCAGCGAGAGGCCTGCGCCAGTCGCTGCACCCCCCGCCTGCGCGACGGCCATGGTCGAGGTCGCGCTCAAATGAACCGGCGCAACCGTCTCGGTCACCACGCCAGGAGCCTTGGGCGTGGGCAGCGCCAGCATTGCCGGCCCGCTCTGGCGCAAGACGTCCAGCCCGGGAAACGCATAGACCAAGACAGCGGCGAGCAACAGCAGCGCACCCGCGATTGCTGCAGGTCGGGACAGACGAGGCCGTGCATGGGTGGAGTTGCCATGGCCCGAAACGCGAAAAGTGCGGCTCAACGCAGCCGGTACGACCACATCGTGCTGGGGCGCTGACGGCAAAAGTGCCAGCACCGGTGCAGGATCGAGCTTGAGCTGACGGCACAGGCTCGATGCCAGGGCGCGCGTGAACACAGGGCCGGGCAGCAAATCGTGGCGATCGGCTTCCAGCGCCTGAATCCGCTGCGCCGGAACCTTCAAGTTGATCGCCAAAAAAGCCACATGCAAGCCCGCCTGCTCTCGCGCACGTCTGATCAGGGTGCCGGCGCTGTCAGCGCCTGCGGCCGCACCCTCCTGGCCCTGGTTCTCACTCATCCCAAGCACCTTTTTCAAAAGCCGCCAGTTCAGGGGAGCGGCCAAAGCGTTCGCGCAGCTGCCTACCGAACTGCGCCAAAAGCGCCTCATTATCCAGCCTGCGCGCCAGCCGCGCACCGTGCCACAGCGTCTGCGCATCACCGACCTGGCGCCGAGCGACCTCGATCAGGCTGGCGGCGGCCGGATCAAGCTGCCCGGCTTGTTGCTGGCACTGAGCCAGCACCAGCCAGGACCGGGCAGCGTGCGGATAGCCGCTTTGGGCCAGGGCCCGTCGCAACAAGGCCTGCGCCTGCGCATTGCGCTGACCATCGTGGGGCGGGCGGCACAGCAGCCAGCCGTGGTTGTGAGCGGCATCGGCGTCGCTGGGGGCCAAGGCCAGCGCACGCTCGAAGCTGGCCTCGGCACGCGCCGGATCACCGAGCTGGACATAGACCAGCCCGCGCAAATTCCACGCGGCAGGCAAGTCGGGGGCCAGCCGCAAAGCCTGCTTGACCTCATCGAGGGCGACAGTGGCCTGCCCCTGCTGCAGGTAGGCGCTGGCCAGATCGAGCCGCAAGCTGGCCCGCCGCTGGGCATCGGACAGATCCGACTCGGTGACCCAATCGGCCAGCGGCGCCGGCCCGACGGAGCAGGCGGTCAACGCGGCGGCTAACACAGCCGTCTGCGCGAGGATGGCCGCCATGCGAAAGCTCATGTCGTGGCGACGCTCAACGGATCGGGGCGCTGGCCACCTGAACCACCGGCACGCCGGCAAACAGGGCCTGGCGGGACATGCGATGCTGGACATCGGTTCGGTCCTTCACATCGCCGGCGAGCTGGCCACAGGCGGCGTCGATGTCGTCCCCGCGCGTCTTGCGCACGGTGGTGACGATTGCGGCATCGAGCAGCACCTGGGCAAAAGCCTGCACCTGCGCGGCCGCCGAGCGCCGCAGGCCCGAGGCGGCAAACGGGTTGAAAGGAATCAGGTTGAGCTTGGCCGACAAGCCCCTGGCGGCATGACGGCGCATCAGCGCCACCAGTTCCTGCGCGTGTTCGATCTGGTCGTTGACCCCCTCGAGCATGCAGTACTCGAAGGTGATGAAATCGCGCGGAGCGTGCACCTGGTAGGCGGCGCAGGCGGCGAGCAACTCGTCGATCGGGTATTTTCGGTTCAGCGGCACCAGGTGATCGCGCAAGGCGTCATTGGGCGCGTGCAAGGAGACGGCCAAAGCCACCGGCAGGTCTTGGGCCAGACGCTCCATCATGGGCACCACGCCAGAAGTCGAGACCGTCACCCGGCGACGCGACAGACCGTAACCGTGGTCGTCGAGCATCACCCGCAAAGCAGGCAAGAGCTGCGCATAGTTCTGCAAAGGCTCGCCCATGCCCATCATGACCACATTGGTGATGACGCGCTCGCTGCGACCGAGCTCGCGGCGCAGCGTGTGCTCGGCATACCAGAGCTGGGCCAAAATCTCGGCCGTGTGCAGATTGCGGCTGAAACCCTGGTGACCGGTGGAGCAAAAGCGGCAGCCCACTGCGCAGCCGGCCTGCGAGGAAACACACAAGGTGCCTCGGTCGGTCTCGGGAATGAAGACGCTCTCGATCAGATTGCCATCGCCGACGTCAAACAGCCACTTGATGGTGCCATCGGCCGATCGCTGGGTCGACACCACCGGCAAGGCCTGGATTTGAGCTGCGCCGGCAAGCTTTTCACGCAAAGACTTGGCCAGATCGGTCATGGCCGAGAAATCGCTCGCGCCGCGCTGGTGTATCCAGCGAAACAGCTGGGTGGCTCGAAAACGCTTTTCGCCCAGCCGATCACAGAAATCGGCCAGCGCGTCGAGGTCAAGGCCAAGAAGGTTCATGCTCATGACAGAGGGCGGCTTTTACACAGCCGCCAAGCGTAGCGCCGACGGCCAGAAAAACAAGGGGCAGACCTGCAAAAACCAGCTCACCCAATGCAAACGGGGCCACAAGGGCCCCGCCGCCGCAAGCTGGCCAAACCGCGCTCAGCGCGAATAGACGTTCATGCCGGGAAAGAAGAAGGCCACCTCATGGGCCGCCGTCTCGGGCGCATCGGAGCCATGCACTGCATTGGCATCGATGCTGTCGGCAAAGTCGGCCCGAATCGTGCCGGCAGCGGCCTTCTTCGGATCGGTTGCGCCCATCAGGTCGCGGTTTTTGAGGATGGCGCCTTCACCCTCGAGGACCTGGATCATCACCGGGCCCGAAATCATGAATTCAACCAGGTCCTTGAAAAAAGGACGGGCTTTGTGAACGGCATAAAAAGCCTCCGCCTCGCCGCGCGACAGATGGGCCATCTTGGCCGCCACGATGCGCAGGCCGGCGGCCTCAAAGCGGGCGTAAATCTGGCCTACGACATTCTTGGCCACGGCGTCAGGCTTGATGATGGACAGGGTGCGCTCGATCGACATGAAATTTCCTTGAGGGTTCCGAAGGTTGTCGCCCACAACGGGCAACCCGGTATTTTAGCCCGATTGATGCGGGTTTCCCCGCACGCCAAATAGCCGCGAGCGCGCCGGGGTCAGCCGCGGCCGCCCTTGCGCGGGCCGCGGTTGCCAGAGCGGCCCTGACCTGGGGCTTGCCGCTGCCGGGTGAAGGTGTCGGCGCCGATGTAGCCAAACGACGTTTTCATGGGATCGGGCTGGCCCGCGCCCCCGCCGCCCGCGCCGCCCGCGTTGCCACGGCCAGCGCCCCGCTTGGGTTTTTTGTGGCCTGCGCCCGGCTGGGCCAGATTAAAGCCTGGCTGCGGGGTCGATGGCCGCGGGCCCTTGCCGCGGGCGCGCTTGCGCCGCCCGCCGCCGCCGCCGTCAATACGCCCCGCCTCGTGGCGCCCGGGCGGAGGCTGAAATTCGTAGGGCCCGATCGGCTCGCCATCTCCATCTGTTTCGATCGTGTCCGGCAAATCGGTCGCCTGCGCTGTGGTCGGCAAGGCCTCCATCGGCTCCTCGATCGGCTCGGTCGCGCCCTGAGCAAGCCCCCCCCGCTGGGCAGGCTTGGGCCTGCCGCCTCGAGCGGGCCCCTGGGGTGGGCCCGAACGCGCCCCAGGCTCGCGCGACTCGGCCTGGCGCAAGGCGCGGGTGAGTTGGGCGATGTCACGCTCGTCGAGCTCGACGAAGGCGCCACGACGCAGACCCCGGGGCA
>JBILGP010000247.1:0-4130 GCA_044350985.1 Polaromonas sp.
TTGCGCACCGGCAGCGCACCTTCTTCGGTGACCTGGCGCGATTCGATCACCAAGTCGCTTTGCGGCACCGCGCAGCAAGCGAGCATCAAGCCGGCTTCTTCTTCCTGCGCCGACAGGGCCTTGGACTGGTGCGGGCCGTGGACCACGGTGCCCTGGAGCTTCTTGCACTTGCACGAGCCACAGGCGCCGTCTTTGCAGCCATAGGGCAGGCCGATGGACTGGCGGATGGCCGCAGCCAACACCGCCTCGCCGGGCTGTGCGCTGAATGTGCGGCCGCTGGGTTCGACCTTCACGCTGAAACTCATAGGGGGTATCCTTGTGCTGTTATCGTCATATGGGCCGGCGCCAAAAGCCAGTCCAATCCCGGATTTTGCCCTTGATCAGCGCCTCTTTCGTCAATTTGCATGCGGCCCGGCCCGGGGCGCTGCCTTCGCGTTTTCGCCGTCAGCGCTTGCTCATTGTCGGCTGTGGCGATGTGGGCCTGCGGGTGGCGCGCGAGCTGCCGCCGCAGGTGCGCGTCTTGGCCCTGACCTCATCGCCTGAGCGCTTGGACGGACTGCGCCAGCGCGGCATCACCCCCCTCGTGGGCAATTTGGACCAGCCCAGTGACCTGCGCCGCCTGGCGGCGCTGGGCAACCGGGTGCTGCACCTGGCTCCGCCGCCGCAGGATGCGGCCGCCGACCCTCTGCGCGATCCGCGCACCCGCGCCTTGCTGCGCGCCCTGGCCTTGCGAGGCGCCCCGCAGGCGCTGGTGTACGGCTCGACCAGCGGCGTGTATGGCGACTGCGGCGGCGCTTGGGTGCAAGAGACGCGCGCGGTGGCGGCGCACACCGCGCGTGCGCAGCGCCGGGTCGATGCCGAGCAGCAGGTGCGCTTTTATGGCCGCCATGCGGGCGTTACGACGCACATCCTGCGCATTCCCGGCATTTACGCGCCCGATCGCGAGGGCGGCACCCCCCGCGGGCGCCTGCTCAAGGGCACGCCCGTGCTGCGCAGCCAGGACGATGTCTACACCAACCATGTGCATGCCGATGACCTGGCCCGTGCCTGCATTGCCGCCCTTTGGCGCGGGCGGCCCCAGCGCATCACCCACGCCTGTGACGACACCGAGCTCAAGATGGGAGACTACTTCGACCTGGCCGCCGACCTGTACGGGCTGCCCCGGCCGCCGCGCATCAACCGTGCGAGCGCAAAGGTGCAACTGCCGCCGATGATGCTGAGCTTTATGAGCGAGTCGCGCCGGTTGGACAACCAGCGCCTTAAGCAGGAGCTGCGTTTGCGCCTGCGCTACCCCAGCGTGGCCGAAGGCTTGCGCGGCGCTTGACGGGCGCGCTCAGATGCCCGTGGCCTTGCGCAAATTGGCCATGCGGTTTTGCGGCTGCACCACCACGGTGTTGACCTCGGCGCCTTGCAGCACGGTCAGGCGCACCGGCTCTTGCGGACTGGCCCGGTTCCACAGCTTTTTGTAGAAGGCCTCCAGCGAGCTGACCTTGTTGCCATCGACGGCCAGCACCACATCGCCCCCCTTGAGGCCCGCCTGCTGCGCCGGGCTGTCATCACTGACGCGCAGCACCTGCACCCGCCCGCTGGCGTCCGACGAGGTCAGGCCCAGCCAGGGCCGCATGCTCAGCCGGCTGGTGCCCGATTGCTCCATTTCAGTCAGGATGGGCTTGAGCAGGTCGACCGGCACGAACATATTGCCCGGCAGTCGCCGGTTTTGGCCCATGGCGTCCATCACCAAAAGCGAGCCGATGCCCAGCAGTTCGCCTTTTTGGTTGAACAGCGCCGCGCCGCTGTGGTTGCCATTGCCCGCCATCACCGGTGGGCTGGTGAACAGGGCGCTGTCGATGTGGTACTCCCAACTGCCCGAAAAGGCGCGCTTGCTCACCAGTCGGGTCATGCTCACATCGGCCTCGATGTTGTTGTCGGTCGAGCCGATGGCCGCCATCAGGGCCTCGCCCGCCTGAACGCTTTCTTGGCTGCCCAGTTCGACCGGCGCCACATCGCGCAAGGGCAGCAGCGGCCGGATCAGCCCGAAGCCGGTGGCCAGGTCGTAGCCCACGGCCACCGCCGGCAGCGTCTTGTTGTCTTGCGTCACGATGCGGATGTCCTGCGCCTCGAGCATGAGGTAGCCGATGGTCAGGATCAGCCCGTTCTTGTTGATCAGCACCCCAGAGCCTGCACGCTCCTTGCCCAGTGTGGCGATCGATCGCGCATCGTCGGCCGCCGTCACTCGCACGCCCACCACGGCCGCACTGGCCCGGCTCAAGGCATCGATCACGGCCGCCTGATCGCTCGGGCTGGGCGCTGTTTGCGCATGCGCCCGCACCAGGCTTAAGCCGACCATCACGCCCAGGCTGATCAGCCAGCGGCGACGGGCACTCGCAGAAAGGAAGGCGGTCATGTTGTTCTCCAGGGCAGGTGCCAGGCAGCAGCCGGCTGCGCAGTTTTCGCCAAGCCCAGAGGATGCGCCCGAATACCAAACCGTGCAAGCACAGCCGCCAATGTCCTCGGCTTGAATTCGACCATCTGCCCCCGAATGGGGCAGGGGGTCGCTCATCTTGGGGCGCTGGTTGAGCTGTTGGCCGGCTAAAGGGCACCGCGAACACCTGCAGACCGAAATCAGCGCATTGCGGTGCCGTGTGTTCCACAAGAAAGGAAGGGGACTTGGCAGAAGCCAAAACAAAAGCCGCACCGTGTTGAACGTGTGCGGCCTTTTGCGTGGTGCCCGGGGCCGGAATCGAACCGGCACGCCTTGCGGCGGGGGATTTTGAGTCCCCTGCGTCTACCAATTTCACCACCCGGGCGGGGAAGGGTCGCAAATTATGGCACAGTGCTGTCCATGCAATTTCAGACGATAGAAGACGCGGTGGGTAAGACGCCGCTGGTGGTGCTGCAGCGCATCGGTGCGCAAGACAACGCGGCGCGGGGCAATGTGGTCTTGGGCAAGCTCGAGGGCAACAACCCGGCCGGCTCGGTCAAGGACCGCCCCGCTTTGTCCATGATTCGGCGGGCCGAGGAGCGCGGCGACATCAAGCCGGGCGACACCTTGGTGGAGGCCACCTCGGGCAACACCGGTATTGCGCTGGCAATGGCGGCGGCGATCAAGGGCTACCGCATGGTGCTGATCATGCCGGAGGATCTGTCCATCGAGCGGGCCCAGACCATGAAGGCTTTTGGCGCCGAGCTCATCCTCACGCCCAAGTCGGGTGGCATGGAGCATGCGCGCGATCTGGCCGAGAAGATGCAGGCCGAGGGCCGTGGCCGCATGCTCGATCAGTTTGCCAATGCCGACAACCCGCGCATCCACTACGAGACCACCGGCCCCGAGATCTGGAACGACACCCAGGGCCGGGTGACGCACTTTGTCAGCGCCATGGGAACCACCGGAACCATCACCGGGGTTTCGCGCTACCTCAAGGAAAAGAACCCGGCCATTCGCATCATTGGCGCGCAGCCCAGCGAAGGCTCGCGCATTCCGGGCATCCGCAAGTGGCCGCAGGCCTACCTGCCCAAGATCTACGATCCCAGCCATGTCGATGAGTTGCGCCTGGTCAGCCAGGCCGATGCCGAGGACATGTGCCGGCGCCTGGCCAGGCAAGAGGGCATCTTTGCCGGCATTTCAGCCGCCGGTGCTTGCGTGGTCGCCCAGGAGGTGGCCGCCCAGGTGCGCGATGCGGTCATCGTCTTTATCGTTTGCGACCGCGGTGACCGTTATCTCTCCACCGGGGTCTTCCCCGCCTGAAAGGCGCCGCCATGGCCGAGTTTCGTTTCTGCCCGATGTGCGCCAGCGCCCTGGCCTGGCAAAGCCGATCCGAAGACGGCGGCGAGGTCTCGCGCCTGCGCTGCACGTCTTGCGATTACACGCATTGGAACAACCCGACCCCGGTGCTTGCGGGCATCGTCGAGGTCGAGGGCAAGATTTTGCTGGCGCGCAATGCGGCCTGGAGTGGCCGGCGGTTTGCGCTGATCACCGGCTTCATGGAGGCTGGCGAGACGCCCGAAGAGGGCATCAGCCGCGAAATCCTGGAAGAGACCAGCCTGCAGGTCACGGCCCTCAAGCTCATCGGTGTTTACGACTTCAAGCGCATGAACCAGGTCATCATCGCCTATCATGCGCACGCCCAGGG
>JBILGP010000248.1:0-4113 GCA_044350985.1 Polaromonas sp.
AGATGCGCTCGCCTTCGATGCGGCCCATGGAGGTGCCCGAGCCGCTGTAGAGGCGCTCGCCTTCCACGCGCCCGATCTGGCGGCCCGAGCTGTCGTAGATGCGCTCGCCATCAATGCGCCCGAGCGTTCGGCCCGAGCCGTCGTAGACGGTGTTGCCCTCCAGGCGCCCGATGGATTGGCCCGAGGCATCGTAGTAGCGCTGCGCATCGACGCGGCCGATCGTGCGGCCGCTGCCGTCGTACACCCGCTGCGCTTGCGCCCAGGGGGTAAGGCACAGCAGCAGACAGGTGGCCACAGCCGCCTGGCGTGCAAGCTTGAGGGCGCGCATAGAAGGACCGCGCCGCCTTATTCGGGCTTGATGCCCGCGGCCTTGACCACCGGCCCGTAGCGATTGAGGTCGCGCCGGATTTCCTCGCCAAACTTCTCGGGCGTGCCGGGCGTGGCGGCAATGCCGAGCTGGTTCAGGCGCTCGCGCACCTCGGGGTCGGCCAGCACCGCATTGAGCTCGGTGTTGAGCCGCTCGATGATGGGCCGCGGCGTTTTGGCCGGTGCCAAAATGCCCACCCAGGAGCTGACGTCAAAGTCGCTCACACCCGCTTCGATGAAGGTGGGCACATCGGGCAGGGCGCGCGAGCGCTGCAGGCTCGAGACGGCCACCGGGTGGACCTTGCCGCTCTTGACATGCTGCACCGCGCCGGCAATGGCGGTGTAGACCAGCGGGATGTTGCCGCCGATGACATCAATCAGCGCTTGGCCGCCGCCTTTGTAGGGCACATGGACCAGGTTGGCCCCGGTGCGTATCTTGAGCAGCTCGCCGGCAATGTGCGGTGTGCCGCCGGTGCCCGAGGTGCCGTAAGACAGGCCACCATTTTGTTTTTTGGACAGGTCCAGCACCTCGCGCAGGGTCTTGGCCGGCACGCCGGGGTGTGCAACCAGGATCAGCACCGCATCGCCGATCTTGCCCACTGGGGCGAAGTCGCGCACCGAGTCAAACGGCATCTTGGCAAACACATGGGGGTTGATGACCATGGTGCCGTCAAAGCCCAGCACCAGGGTGTAGCCGTCAGGCTCGGCGCTGACGACCATCTGCGCGCCGATATTGCCCGAGGCGCCGGGCTTGTTGTCGACGATCACCTGCTGGCCCAGCCGCTTGGACAGTTGCTCGGCGATCAGCCGACCGCTGGTGTCGGTCACACCACCGGGGGCGAAGGGCACAACCAGCCGTATGGGCTTGTTCGGATAGCCCGATTGGGCCGCCGCCGGTGCGGACAGGCCAGTGAGCACCGTGCAGGCGATTGCTGCGAGCATGGCAGTGCTCGCAAAACGGCGTCCCGAGGTCTTTTTGTTCATGCTTGAGTCTCCAGTGCAAGGTCAAACGCAAAGGCGGCAGGATAGCCGGTTTTGTATCTCACCGTGACCGAAGGCGTCTTTTCCTTTGGGAGCCGTCCTGAAGTAGCCGCGCCCTCGCGGCGATGGGGCTTTGGATGAGGCGCGTGGCTGATTGAAGGCCCCATCGCGCCGAGGGCGGCGCTCCTACAACCGAAAGCTCAGCCCGAGCGAAAGTGCCCATGGCTTTTCCTGTAGGAGCCGCGCCCTCGCGGCGATGGGGCCTGTAATCCTGAGCAGCGCTGCCAAGAGGCCTACAGCGCCCAGGCCAGGTGCTCGTCGACCTGGCCGGTTTCGGTCAGGTTCTTCAGGCGCTTGAGGCGGGTGAAGGGGCGGGCGCCGAAGGTGGCGCTGTCCAGGCCGATGCGCGCAAACACATCGTGCAACTGCTGCGCGCCCTGGCGGGCATTCCAGCGGCATTCAAAGCCAGGCAGTTGGCGGGCGATTTTGGCAAAGCTGACGCGGTAGCTGCGGTTGTCGGCGCTGGCCGGCCCGAACTGCAATTGGCAGCTGGGGTAAACGCTGGCGACGATTTGCGCGATGCCGCGCACCTGGTGGTTGTCGGCGTCGTGCCCAACATTGAAGATCTCGTTGTGGATCGCACTCTTGGGCGCCTCCAGCGTGCAGGCAATGGCCTCGCAGATGTCGAGCACATGCACCAGCGGGCGCCAGGGCGAGCCGTCGCTGCTCATCGTGATCTTGCCGGTCGTCGCGGCCAGGCCGCACAGGTTGTTGAGCACGATGTCAAAGCGCATGCGCGGCGAGGCGCCGTAGGCGGTGGCGTTGCGCATGAAGGTGGGCGAGAAGTGGCTCGAGGCCAGCGCCGCCACATCGCGCTCGACCAGCAGCTTGCATTGGGCGTAGGCGCTTTGCGGATGGGTGGCGCAGGTTTCGTCAACCGGCGTGTCGCCTTCGGCGATGCCGTAGACGCTGCAGGAAGACATGTACACAAAGCGCTGCACGCCAGCGGCCTTGGCCATGGCCGCCAGATGCACCGAGCCGCGGTGGTTGATCTCGAAGGTCAGCTCGGGCGAGTTTTCACACAGCGGATCGTTGGACAGCTCGGCCAGGTGCACCACCGCCTCGAAGCCGCGCAGATCGGCCGCCTCGACGCGGCGGATGTCCTTGTTGAGGGTCTCGGGCACCTGCGGCACCAGGGCGGTGTCGTTGAAGAGCCAGCCGTCGCGGTAAAAGCCGGTGTCCAGCCCGGTGACCTCGTGGCCGCGGGCGCGCAGATAGGGCGTGAGCAAGCAGCCGATATAGCCTTCAGATCCGGTGACCAGCAATTTCATGTTGTATCTCTTCAGTGGTGTGGGTGGGTTGGGGAAAGAATCGTTGCATCTGCTCCTGCCAGAGCCGGTCGCACAGACGGCCCTCGGGCAGTTCGACGTCTTCAAAACGCAGGACCGCGTCCTGGGCCAGAGGGCGGCGCAGGCGGCAGCCTTCGGCCAGACCGATGGGCAGCAGCTTGTCTTGGCGGGCCAGCGGAGCGTTTTCGGCCAGGCCGTAGGTCATGAAGCCGCCCAGTCCGTCTATGGTCTCGCCGATCTGCAGGTCGCGCTTGGCGGTCGCCACCACTTCGACTCTGGGTGCGTCCATAGGGGCCAATGTGGCGTCGTGAAACAGCACCGCCCGCGCCACTGTATTGGGCACTTCAAAGTGGCACAGGTGGTAGGGCGTGTAGAAGCAGTACAGCGGCCCCTCGCCCAGCTTGTACAGGTGCAGATAGTGGCGCTGCTGTGGATGCTCATGGGTGCCCAGCACGTACACGCCCGGCCCAGGCATCGCGCCGACCACATAGTCGACGATGCCCGGGCCTTCGATCAGGTCTCGCAGCGGGTAGAGCCTGCCCACCTCCTGGATGGGCGTGCCGGGCGGTACCGTCGGCCCGTGCATGCCCCGGCGGGCCACCCGCATGCCAGTGCCGTTGGCCACAATGGCGTTTTCGAACGAAATTTTGGTGCCGTCGGCAAACGAGGTCACCATGTGCGGGTTCTGTCCCCACTGCGCCGCAAAGCGGGCCTGGGTATGCGGCGTACGGTAGGGGTCGTGCAGCCCCTTGATGTTGCCGCACAGCACGGGCTTGACGCCAATGCCCTTGACAAATCGGTAGAGGTTCATCATCACCCCGGGCTGGTCGCCGTCGGCACTGGTCAGGATCACGCCAGCGCGGTCGGCGTAGGTCTTGAGGATGGGGCCGAGCGTGCCGTCGAGCTCGGCGTTCATCAGCACCACGTGCTTGCCGTGGGCGATGGCACGCATTGCCACATGGGCGGCGAATTCGATGGTGCCAGTGACCTCGACGATGGCGTCGATGCCGTCTGCGCTGCACAGTGCCAGTGCGTCTTCGGTCACCGCTGGCTGCCCTTGGGCAATGGCCTGCTCCAATTTGGCCGGGCTGTCGGCGGTGATGACACCCGTGATGCCGGCTTGCTCATAAGCTTGGCGAGCCGAATGCAAATGCCGATTGGCTATGGCTGCCACCCGCATGCCTGGAACAGACAAGGCCACCTGCAAAGCAATGCCCTTGGCCATGAAGCCTGCGCCCACCAGGCCGATGCGGATCGGTTGGCCCTGCTCTGCGCGGCGGGCCAATGCGTTGTCAACCAGGATCATGCGTTCACCGCCGTCATCTCGTAGGCCGGCCAGGCGGCGTCTTTGCTTGAGAGCTGGCGGATCGCCACCGGCCATTCGATGCCGAAGGCGGGGTCGTCGTAACGCAGGCCG
>JBILGP010000249.1:0-4104 GCA_044350985.1 Polaromonas sp.
GCACGGGCCGCTGGAAGTACTGTCACTACACCGACCACCCGCCGCAGCTGTTTGATCTCGAACTGGACCCAGAAGAGCTCAACGATCTGGCAACCGATCCGGCCCATGCCGAGCGCTTGCGTCAGTGCCACAGTCTTTTGCTGCAGCACCTCGATCCGCACGAGGTCGACCGGCGGGCCAAGGCCAGGCAAGAACAACTGCTCATGAGCTACGGCGGGCGTGAGGCAGCCCTGGCCCGTGGCGACCTGGGCTTCACGCCGGCCCCGGGTACGGCCGCGGCCTACAACTGAAAAACCAACCCAGGAGTGCACCCATGCTCAAGCGTGAATTTTTGAAGTCGGCGGCCTGTCTGTCTGTGCTTGGGGGTGCCTTGCCCGCACGGGCTCAGGCCTGGCCCAGCAGGCCGATCAAATTGATCGTGCCTTTCATCCCCGGCAGTGCGCCCGACGTGATTGCCCGAGGTCTGGCCGAGCGCCTGACCGGCGCCTTGGGCCAGTCGGTGGTCATCGAGAACAGGGGCGGCGCCGGCGGCAACATCGGACTTGAGGCCATCGCCAGAGCGGCACCGGATGGCTACACCCTGGGGCTGGGCACCAGCAGCTTGTCCATCAACCCGGCGCTTTATCGCAAGGTTGCTTACGACCCTGTGGCCGACTTCACCCCGGTTCACTTGACCTATGCCATGCCGCACTGCCTGATCGTGCAGGCCGACTCACCGTATCGGTCGGTGCCCGATCTGGTGCGCGCGCTCAAAGCCAATCCGGGTAAGTTCAATTACGCCTCGGGCGGCAACGGCAGTGGCGCGCACCTTTGCGCCGAGCTGTTCAAGGCCACCGCCGGCGTCGATGTGGTGCATGTGCCTTACCGCGGTGCGCCCGAAATCATCACGGCCGTGATGGGCGGCTCGGCGCTCATGGGCTTTCCCACCCTCTCGACGGCCGTGCCTTTGGTCAGGAGCGGCAAGATCCGCGCACTGGGCGTCACGGGCCCCAAGGGCAACCCGGCCTTGCCTGGCGTGCCGGCCATTGCCGACACCCTTGCCGGCTTTGAGGTGGTGTCGTGGTTTGGCATTCTCGCGCCGGCCAAGTTCCCGGCCGACATGGCCCGGCGCATCGACCAAGAAATCCAAAAGGCGCTCGCGGACAGCAGTTTTCGCGACAAGGTGCAGTCCGATGGCACCGAGATCATCGGCATGGGCTCGGCCGATTTCCCGGCTTATCTGCGTCAGGACCTGCAAAAGTGGCGACGCGTGGTCGAGATCAGCGGCGCCAAAGTGGATTGAGCGACGGCGGGCGGCGCTTGAGCGGCCCCGGGCCGCTGCGGGCCGCTGTGAGCTTCAAGGGCTCAGTCGGCCTTGATCTGGTTGTCTCGAACGATCTTGCTCCACAGATCGATTTCCTGGCGGATCTTTTTGCCGTAGGCCTCGGGGCTGCTGGCCACCACATCAAAGCCCATGTCGGTGAGCTTGGCTTGCAGCGCCGGTGAACGAAGCGCCTTGACCAAGGTGTCGTTGAGTTTGCCGAGCACTGCCGGTGGCAAGCCGGCCGGGCCGACCACGCCATAAAAGGGCGCGGCATTGGGCAGGTTCAGGCCCTGCTCCTGCAGCGTGGGCACGTCGGGCAGCATGGGCGAGCGCGTGCTGCGCACGATGGCCAGACCTTGCACCTTGCCTGCCTTGACCTGTGTGCCGGTGGGCACGATCGCATCGATGAGCACTGGCACCTGGCCGCCGAGCACGTCGCGCAAGGCCGGGGCCACGCCGTTGTAGCCGATGTGCTGGCGGTTGAATTTGTATTGCGAGGCCACCATCTCAAACCACAGGTGGCCGTAGCTTCCCGGCCCGCCGCTGGTATAGGCCAGCGGGTTGGTTTGACTGCGGGCTGCATCAATCAATTCGCGCAGGTTTTTTGCGGCAACGCCCGGATGCGCAACCACCAGCAGCGGCTGCGTCACCACCTCGGCCACTGCGGCCAGGTCTTTGACCGGGTCGTAGGGCAGCTTGCGGCCCAGGGCCGTGTTGAAGGCAATCGGCACACCCACACCGGCCAAGGTGTAGCCATCGGGTTTGGATTTGGCCACGGCATCGATGCCGATTGCCTGGCCGGCCCCCGGGCGGTTCTCGACCACCACGGGCTGCCCGAGCTGCTCCGCCCAGTAGGGCGCAAGCGTGCGAAAGGCGGTGTCGACTCCGCCACCGGCCGCCACCGGAACGATCAGCCGGATCGGGCGATCGGGAAAGGCGTCCTGGCTTTGTGCCTGGCTCGAAAGCGGCAACAGCAGGGCCATGAGGCAAGTGGTCAAGTGTTTCATGGGAATCCTTCAGGTCACTTGTATACTAGCATACCAAATCAAGTCCATGAGCCCCTTGACGCCATCCATCAGCCTGGGCATCACCGTCATGCCCGAGTGGTTCCAATGTGAGGGGATCGAGTCGGTACTCGACAACCTGCAGGCCGCCGGCGCCACTGCCTTGGTCACCAGCCCCTATCTGATGCGCACCGTTGCAGTCGGGGAGGGCGCGCGCGAGCCGCCTCCAGACGGCGAGGCCGGCGCCGTGCGTCCGCTCGATCGCGAGCTTTGGGGCAAGCGCGAGACCTGGGTCAGCACGGCGCCGGCGCTCGTGCATGACGCTTCGCGCTATGAGGGCCTGCGTTACCAGCCCAGCCCTGCCGGCGATCTCACGGCGGCCCATCCCGATTTCCTCGATCGGGTCATCGAGCAAGCGCGCGCGCGCGGCATGCAGGTGTATCTGCAGGTGATGGCCGCCAGCCCGCCCGGCTACAGGGTGCAGTTTTCAGGCGCGGTGCAGCAGGACCAGTGCCGCGGCCCTGACGGCCAACTGCATCCCGATCGGGTCGATCGCAACGCCAGTCTGGCCAGCCCCCATGTGCACGCCTACGGGGCTGCGCTGCTGGCAGAGTTGGCCCAGCGTTACCCGCAGGTCACCGGCTTTCGGATCGATTGGCCCGAGTACCCGCCCTACGATTTGCGCAGCGCCTTGTTTGACTTCAGCGAGCATGGCCAGCAAGCCATCGCGCAGCAGGGTGTCGATCCGCAGGCGCTGGCCGCGGGCTTGAGCCAGGCGCTTGCGTCTTGGCGCCGCATTGCCGCGCAATCGGCACCCGACGGTGCAGCCGTGCTGCGGCGGCGCCTGGCCGATGCGGGCTGGGACGACTGGCTGGACCGCGACGGGCCGGCGCGCGCCCTGTGGGCCAGCAAGCGAGCCAGCGTGGCGCGCATGCTGGCGGCCTATCGCCACGCGCTCGATGCGGTGCCGGGTCCGCGGCGCTTGCTCGAGCCGCAGGTGTTTCCGCAACCCCTGAGCACCTGGTCTGGCTTTGCCTGGGAAGAGTTGGATGCGTCTTGCGATGCGGTGGGGGTCAAGCTCTACACCATGCACTGGCCCATGATCGCCCGGTACTGGGCGCGCGATCTGGTTGGCGCCTCCGATGGGCCGGCGGCCGACGCGGCCACCCAGATGCTGTTTGAATGGATGGAGCTGGGGCCAGGCCCAGATGCCGGTGCCTTGCGCTATCCGCCTCCCCAGACCGATCACCCGGTGGGCGAGCAGGCCCAGCTCGACAAATTGCGCCTGGCCCGCGCGCAAGCCGGCGCCACGCCCGTGATCGCGTTCGCGCACAGCTATGGGCCCGAGGCCGACTTCATGCGCCGCCTGGCGCTGGCTGCGCAGGCCGTCCAAGCCGGCTCGGGCCGGGTTTGGGTCAACCGCTATGGCTACCTGAGCGCGGGCAAGCTCGCCGCGTTGGGGCGCTTCATGCGCAATCGGGCGAGCCCCTGATGCACGGGGCGGCGGTGGTGCAAGAGGCATCTTTGGCCGAGCAGGTCCACGCCAGGCTGCGAGCCGATATCGTGCATGCGCGCCTGCGCCCCGGCGTACTGCTTTCAGAAAACCAGCAAGCCTTGCGTTTGGGTGTGAGCCGAACGCCGGTGCGCGAATCGATCCGGCGCCTCGTTCAGGAAGGCTGGGTGTACGTGCTGCCGCAGCGCGGCACGCGGGTGTCGCTGCTGAGCCTGGCTCGCATACGCGAAGCGCTGTTTGTGCGCGAAGCGGTCGAGAGCCATGGGCTGCGGCGCCTGCTCGAT
>JBILGP010000250.1:0-4103 GCA_044350985.1 Polaromonas sp.
TTGCTGTACCCGGTCGCGAATGGCCGAGCGGATGAAGTCGTAGTCGACCACCTCGTGCAGCTCGTCGGCCTGGGGCGTGGAGACATCGAGCGGAATGTAGAGCTCCACATTGAACAGCACGCGCTGCTCGCCGGCTTTTTCGAAATCATGCACGCCAATGTTGATATTGACCTCGTAATTGCGCAAAAACAGGCGCCGGCATCGTGTGGCCAGCGTTGCGCTGGGGTCCGCGTTCATGGTTGGATTCCTTTGAGCAAGTCGTCGACGACAAACATGATGTCCCGGGGCAGGGGCACCAGATGCTGTCCGTTGTCCACGCTGATCACCGTGCCGGTGATGCTGGCGGTGCTGGCGAGAAACAGGCAGCTGCGGGCGACGTCTTGCGGGTCGGTGGGTCGGCGCATCAGGTTGGCTGAGGCGGCACGATCGAAATTATCTCTGGTTTGCGGCCCACTCAAATACATCAGGCCAGGGGCGACGCCGCACACGCGCAGCCGGGGCGCCAGCGACTGCGCCTGCAGCGCCACCGCCCGCTCCAGCGCCAGCTTGCTGACGGTGTAGCTGAAGTAGTCGGGGTTGAGGTTGTAGACCTTCTGATCGAGGATGTGAATCGCGCAGCCTTCCTGCCCCGGCGGCACCAGATCGCGCGCCATCTGGCTGGCCAGCAGCAGCGGCGCGATCAGGTTGACCTGCAACTGATGGGCTGCCGCACTGGCCTGAAAGTCCAGACCCGTGTCGGGCCAGAAGGTCGAGGCGTTGTTGACCAGCGCGCTCAAGTGGTCGGTGTGCTCGCGCACCTGGGCCATCAGCGCCTGGCAACCGGCCTCGTCGGCCAGACGGCCATAAAGGGCCTGCGCCGCATGGCCTTGGCCGCGCAAACCCTCGGCCAGCGCTTGCGCCGCGGCCTGGGACTGGTCGTAATGGCACAGCACCTGCCAGCCCGACTGGGCAAACAAGGTGGCGATGCAGGCACCGAGCCGATGGGCCGCGCCGGTGACCAAAACCGTTTTGACAGACATGCAGGGCCCCGCAGGCAAACAGCGACAATGCCGGGCGCTGCAAGCAGCCTACGCACCGACAAACCATGCACAGTTTACCGAGCCCTCTGCCTGCACCGCTGCGTCAGGCCATTGCCCAGGCCGGCGGCTGGCTGCCTTTTGATGCCTTCATGGCGCTGGCCCTGTACGCGCCGGGCTGGGGCTATTACAGCGGCGAGCGGCGCAAGTTTGGCGTGATGCCGCAGTCGGGCAGCGACTTTGTCACCGCACCCGAGCTGTCGCCGCATTTCGGGCGAGCGCTGGCGCGGCAGGTGGCGCAGGCGCTGGCGGCCACGGGGACCGATGAGGTTTGGGAGTTTGGCGCAGGCTCAGGCGCGCTGGCGCGCCAACTGTTGGGCCAGCTCGATGCGTCGCAGCTCAGGCGCTATGTCATCGTCGAGCTCTCGGGCAGCCTGATCGAGCGCCAGAGAGCGCAGTTGGCCGAGTTTGCCGATCGGGTGCAGTGGCTGCAGGAGCTGCCAGAGAGCCTGAGCGCCGTGGTGGTGGGCAACGAGGTGCTCGATGCGATGCCGGTGAAGTTGTTGGTGCGCAAGGCTGGCGTTTGGCACGAACGCGGCGTGGCCTGCAGCGCCGATGCGCTGGTGTGGCAGGACCGGCCAACCGACCTGCGCCCGCCGGTGGAGGTGGCCGGCGTGCACGACTACCTGACCGAGGTGCATGCGCAGGCCCAGGCCTGGGTGCGCACCCTGGCCCAGCGCATGGCGCGCGGCGCGGCCTTTTTGATCGACTACGGCTTTCCCGAGGCCGAGTACTACCACCCGCAGCGCCACATGGGCACGGTGATGTGCCACCAGGCGCACAAGGCCGACGCCGACCCGCTGGTGCAGGTGGGCCAGAAAGACATCACCGCGCACGTCGATTTCACGGGCATTGCGCTGGCCGGCCAGGACGCGGGCTGGCAGGTGCTGGGCTACACCAGCCAGGCGCACTTTCTCCTCAATTGCGGCCTGCTTGAAGGCATGGCCGATGCACCCCTGGCCGAGCGGGTGATGCTGCAAAAACTGATCCACGAACACGAAATGGGCGAACTGTTCAAGGTGATCGGCTTTGCCGCCGACACCACAGTCTGCCCTTACGATGGCTGGCAAGCCGTCGGCTTTGCCACCGGCGACCGCTCGGGTACCTTGTGAGAACTTGGGGACAGACCAGGCCGCAGGACTGCTCTGTCCTCAACTGATTAAAAAACATGCTGCGCTGGATGATCGTCATCTTCCTGGCCCTGGTGGTCCTCAGCTGGCTGACCCCCTGGCTCAACAAGCTCGGCGTCGGCAAGCTGCCCGGCGACCTGCGCTTTCGGCTGTTCGGGCGCGAGTGGTATCTGCCTCTGGCCAGCACGGTGCTGCTGAGCTTTGTGGCCAGCCTGATTTCCATGCTGATCTGAAGTTGGGCAGGTGCGGCGCTTGGTTTGAGGCCCAATCGCGCCGAGGGCGGCGCTCCTACAGGGCCCCATCACAGGCCCAGGCCAAGACAATGCCCCCTGTAGGAGCCGCGCCCCCGCGGCGATGCGGCCTTCAGTTGGGCGCGATCTGCGCCACTGCGGTGATGCGTGCGCGGCGCAGCAGCTCACCGATGCGCGGGCCCGACAGGCCTTGGGCTTGGGCCTGCTCGGCAAGTTGCGCAGTGGGCACCTGCTGAGCCAACTGCAGCGCCTGCATCAGCCGCTCGCGCTGGGGGTAGGCGCTGTCCTGCCGGCCCAGGCGCCCACGCGCATCGCACCAGCAGGCCAACAACACATCTGCAAAACGCTGCGGCTTGCGAAAGGCGTCGCAGCGCTCGAGCAGGCGCACCAGCGCTGCTGCGCCCAGGCCCAGACTTTGGTGGATGTGCCCATGCTCGCGTGTGACCACCTCGGCCAGCTCGCGGCAGTCGTTGGGCACGCGCAGGCGCTCGCACAGCGGGCGCAGCAAACGCACGCCGCGCTCCTCGTGCCCGATGTGGCGCGGCAGCAAATTGGCCGCCGTCGTGCCCTTGCCCAGGTCGTGGGCCAGGCAGGCAAAGCGCACGGCCAGCGGCGCGTTGAGCTGGGCGGCCTGATCGAGCACCATCATGAGGTGAACCCCGGTATCAATTTCCGGATGGTGCTCGGGCGTCTGCGGCACGCCCCACAGCCGATCGACCTCGGGCAGCAAGCGCGCCAGCGCCCCGCACTCGCGCAGCACCTGGAAAAACCGCGAGGGCTGGCTCTGCATCAAAGCGCGCGCGAGTTCTTGCCAGACGCGCTCGGGCACCAGGTGATCGACCTCGCCGCCTGCCACCATCTGTCGCATCAGCTCCAGTGTTTCGGGCGCGAGAGAAAAGTCGACAAAGCGCGCCGCAAAACGCGCCACGCGCAAGATGCGCACTGGGTCTTCGGCAAAAGCGGGCGTGATGTGACGCAGCACTCGCGCCTGCAAGTCCTTGCGCCCACCATACGGGTCAACGATGTGACCAGCCTCGTCCTGCGCGATTGCATTGACCGTCAGGTCGCGCCGGCCCAGGTCCTCTTCGAGCGTCACGCCAGGGGCCGCATGCACCGCAAAGCCGTGGTAGCCCGGCGCCGTCTTGCGCTCGGTGCGCGCCAGCGCGTACTCCTCACGCGTCTGGGGGTGCAGGAACACCGGAAAATCCTTGCCCACGGGCAGGTAGCCTAGGGCGGTCAGCTCCTCGGGCCGGGCGCCCACCACCACCCAGTCGCGATCGTGCACGGGCAAGCCCAACAAGGCATCGCGCACCGCACCGCCGACCTGGTAAATCTTCATGGCGCCAAGTTTAGGCGCTGCATCGCGCCGAGGGCGGCGCTCCCACAGGGGTCGGGGCAGTCGCGAGCCCGACCTTGTAGGAGCCGCGCCCTCGCGGCGATGCGGCGTTTGATCTGAAGCCTCATCGCGCCGGGGGTGGCGGTCCCGCAGGGGGCGGGGCTGGCCGCAGTCAGCGGCTTTGCCGATAGGCCATCAAACCGCTGCGCCCGCCCCGGTGGCCCAGATAGGTCGGGGCAATGGCCATCAGCGCTGCGGGCGTGATGCCCAGGGCCTGCAAGCCCGGATGGTGGCCCGTGGCCACATTGGG